>JAXITH010000228.1:0-1420 GCA_034680185.1 Candidatus Planktophila sp. | reverse complement strand
TCTGCTTGATCGGCAAATATCTGTAGATCAAAGCCCATACCTTGGTCGCCGAGATGGGCAAAATTTCTTCGCCAGACCCTATCTTGCATTATTGAGGGGTTATCGGTGAAGGTAAATTTCGGATCTGCGTGAAAGTTGAGAATCTGTCTTATTCCGGTGACGTGGCTGTTTAGCGAACGATGCTCTGCGAGCACATCTGGAAAATCCTCATTGAGTAAATTGGCATGTGCAACTAGCGAATACGGAATATCCAATTCAGCCAAAGCGCCAGTTAACCATTTAGTTTCAGCGGTTGGATCATTTGGATCCCATGCGGCTTCGACATGCACGAAACCAGCAAGTTCAATCGACGAGGTATCTTGCTTGTATTCACTTAATCGGTAATCCACTGCTAAATCATCTATATTCGCGAAAGGTAGCTCTTTCTCTTCTGGATTCATCAGCCAGGGATATTTACCAACGCTCATATCCCAAAGGTGCATATGCGAGTCGATGTACTTCAAGAACTTATCCTCTTTGTAAATCGAGTGCGTCGGTAGTTTCAGGACTTAGCGCTAAGTAACCACCGTCGACAGCTAAATCTGTTCCAGTTACAAAACTTGCTTCGGGGCTGGCGAGCCAAGCAACGGCTGCAGCTAATTCATCGGGTTCACCGCATCGATTCATCATTGAATAACGGCCCCAAATAGGTTCCCATTTTTGACGATCGCCTTCAGCTGCTTGATCGAGCGTCTCTGTCCAGATCCATCCTGGGCTAACCGAGTTAACACGAATTCCATCTTTAGAAAGATCGAGCGCTTGGCATTTAGTTAATTCAAGAAGCGCGCCTTTCATGGCGTTATATGTCCAACGACCTGCTTGAGCGCGATGTGCCGAAATACTTGCGATATTTACGATTGCCGCATGAGCGCTCTTTCGCATTTCAGGAAGTGATTGAGTAACTAAATCGGCACCTGCCAAAAGGTTTACTTCAAAAGTTTTCTGCCAGTGTTCATGCGTGGCATCTACTCCATAAAGGAGAAATATCGCGGCGTTGTTGACCAGAATATCGAGTGAACCACCGTGCTTAACAGCAAGTTCGATCGCCTTTCCACGAACCTTTTCATCGCAGACATTTCCGGCGACTATGTGGAGATTTGGATTAGCGAGGTCGGCTTGCATCTTCTTAAGTAGATCTTCGTTGAGATCTAGTGCGACAACACTGATGCCATCCTTGAGGAATCTACGAACACAGGCGGCACCAATTCCAGATGCTCCACCCGTAACGATTGCAGTTCTTTTTCCGCTCATTTTAATTCACCTTTCAACAGCCTGTAACTAAGAACAGACAGCTCCGTAAGTTGCAGAGCCAACCAATTTGGCATATTTCGAAAGAACACCTCTTGAGTATCTAGGCGGAAGCGGCACAAAGCTCTTTGCT
>JAXITH010000227.1:0-1429 GCA_034680185.1 Candidatus Planktophila sp. | reverse complement strand
CTTTCTCCGGGTCATCCCAAATTTTTTGAATCAAAGGTGTCGACATAGTTCCGGGTACAACTACATTCGAACGAACTCCTTGCTCTTTATAATCAACTGCGATGATGCGCGAAAGCCCCATCATTCCGGCCTTAGATGCGCCATATGCGGTGTAGCCAGCGCCCTCCATCGTCATACCAGTTGGAGAACCGATCAAAATAACTGAACCTCGACCAGATTTAATGAGACCAGGAATAGCGTGCTTTACCGAGAGAAAAGCGCCAGTCATATTTACATCAACCGTTTTCTGCCAAGTTTCTAGTCCAACGTCACCAATCTTGGAATCTTGCCCTACTAACTGAACGCCTGCGCAAACAATCAACGCATCAATCTTTTCAATTGTAGATAACGCTTCCTTTACGGATGCTTCACTTGTTAAATCGGTTTTGTGGAAAGTAGCTTCAGGCTTTGGAGCGTTATGAATATCTAAGTTATGAACACTTGCACCCGATGCGATCAATCCGGATACGAGAGCTGAACCAATTCCTCCGCTGCCACCAGTAATAACAACGTTATATCCCTTTAGCTCCATAGTTAAGATCCTATCGATTTACGTAGGTTGGCAACACTGATCTTCGCCCATTCGTTTTCTAAGGCAACTGTTGCTTCGTAACTTTCCTGGCGTGGCGTCCAGAGTTCGATTACAGAGGTGATCTCGCGCTTTGTTCCGCCTACTGCGTTAATTACTTCGGCCATATCTAAACGCCCTTCACCGAGCGCTGTTCCGCGAACAGTAAAACCCATCTGCCCGTTGGTGCGAACAATCTCAAAATCTTTCATATGAACATTTATGGCGCGAGGGGCAAGTGCAGGAATAACAGTGTTTGGCGCTTCAACTGCACCGAGTGAATTAACGGTATCTAGACAGATACCAACCCAATCCGAGCCGACTTGATCAATGATCTCGTTAAATTCGGCGCAAGTTAGGCGATCGTGATTTTCGATCGCAAGTTTTATACCGGCTTTCTTAAATTTGCTTTCAAAAGGTTTAAGCAGATCAACGATTTCAGGAAATGTTGGTTCGTGACCTTTGCTATCAATTACCACTCGCAAAATTGGCGACGAAAGTCTTTGCGCGATACTTAAGAAATTTTCTAGGTTTTCGCTCTTAATTCCGCGCGTTCCAACTTCTAGAGCTATTCCATAACTATCTGCCTGCGCCTTTAATTCGCTTAATTCAGCCTCGGATAAGCCACCAATAGGCAAGTTATCGGCTATTTGAAGAACATCAGCCTGTAAATCATGTGCGCGCTCAAGCAGTTCAAGCGCTGTCATTGCAACTGGATGATCAGATTCAATTCCGCCAATTGCCCAGGGAAAGGTGAAGCTGGAAATACCGAGCTTCATCTACTTATTTATCTCCGCCGGTTATTTGCTTAACGCTGGCTAG
>JAXITH010000226.1:0-1443 GCA_034680185.1 Candidatus Planktophila sp. | reverse complement strand
GCTGTGCAATTGATCGGCAAAGTTCAAGGCATCATGATGAAATCTTTTGCTAAGCGCGTTCCGCTTCCAATTCTTAACTTGGTTTCTGATCACAGCGTGGAATTCGTGGTTATGTCTGAGGACCTGCCACACCCAGAAAACCGCGTAACTATTGGTAAAAACGGGGCAATCAAGATCGTTCGCAACGCGGTTGGTATGAAGACCCACTTCGAGCTTTTACGCCGGGCTAAGAAGGTTCTGCGCAAAGCGGGCTACCAAGCGATCTTTAGACAGCCTTTTGATATCTCGATGAACTCACATCAATGCGGAACAACCGTTGCCGGCAAAGATCCCCGCACCAGCGTTGTTGATGGTTTCTGTCGCAGCCATGATCATCACAATCTTTATTTGATTGACGGTGGATTCTTCCCATCATCTGCTGCCATGAACCCCGCGCTGACAATCGCTGCACAAGCGCTGCGCGTTGTCGAACAATCAGATTTAGCTAAAGTTTAAGCAAGCCCCAAAACGCGCAGCAGCTCGTCATTTAAGTCCTTGGCATCAACATCGACGCCAGTCCAATATTTAATTCCGATCACCGCTTGGTTAACAACCATTCCTAAACCTTGCAGAGTAGTTGCACCACGTTTTGCCGCTTCATCTAAGAAGTAGGTTTGAGGCGGATTAACGATTACATCGGCTGCCAACATGCCAGGGCGAATGGAATCGAAATCGATATCTTGCTTGCCTTCAGTATTGACCATTCCCATCGAAGTTGAGTTGATTACTACATCAGCGCCAGCCGGGATTGAGTAAGTCTTATTCCATTCCACAAATTCAGCAGTGGCGGATGTTTTTTCGTTAAGCAACGCCGTTAACTCCTCACCGCGAGCGCGAGAACGATTGACCACATAAAACTTAGTCGCGCCAGCGAGTGCGAGTTCAACGGCAATCGCGCGCGCTGCGCCACCTGCGCCAAGCAAAACGATTGTCTTGCCTGTTGCCGGAGTTATCTCTAGAAATGACTTTAAGAATCCTTTGCCATCTGTGTTCTCACCGATCAACTTGCCATCGCGATTTACCGCACAGTTAACGGCACCGATTAGAGCAGCTGACTCCCCTAGACCGTCTAAGTACTTAATAACTTCGACCTTGTGAGGGATTGAGCAGTTAAAACCCTTCCAATTCATTGCTTTGGCGCCTTGTACAGCCGCTTCTAGTTGGTCTGGGTTAACTTCGCAATTGACGTAGCGATAGTGCAGGTTATTGGCCTTGTACGAGGCCTCCACCATGGCAACGGTTGGGTTTGAGTCCGAGCCTTGAGAAAAGCTCCCAGTTAATTCATGTCGGAAAGATCCGCCGATATCCATGGTCATGTTCAGACTTTACCTTGCAAGTTATGATCAGCCAATGGCCACTTCATTCCTGCAACGCATCGCATCGGCACCAATTTCATGGGGTATC
>JAXITH010000225.1:0-1484 GCA_034680185.1 Candidatus Planktophila sp. | reverse complement strand
TGCAGTCGATGCGGCGCGTCGTCGCGGATAAGCGATTCGGGTAACAAATGGCATATCAACGTTTCATAGTCTGCGGAGATTCCTACTCTGAGGGAATGACCGATGAAGTCATCGATGGAAAGTATCGAGGCTGGGCAGATCGCGTTGCAGATGAGATGGCGAAGGCGCATGCAGGTTTCACATATGTAAATCTTGCAATCCGCGGCAAGCTTCTTGGACAAGTTGTAGAAGATCAAGTTCCAACTGCTCTCGCATTTGTGACAGGTCCAGATACCTTGGTCTCGTTCCACGCGGGTGCAAATGATGCGCTGCGTCCTGGATACCAAGCAGATGTTGCAATCGCTCTCTATCAAGAAGCGGTTCGATTGATTGCAAAATCAGGTGCGCAGTTGATGCTCTTTACAGTTTTAGAAAATACCGGCAACAAGGGACGTGGCGCCGAGGTTTGGCAGAAGCGCTTCTCTGAATTCAACAAAGGCGTGCGTGCAGTTGGTGCAGAAGTCGGTGCAATTGTTGTCGATGCAAATCAAGAGCGCTTCTTTAGCGATCGCCGTTTTCTTGCATTCGATCGCCTTCACTTAAATGCCGAAGGCCATAACCGATGCGCACAAGCAGTTCTTGAAAAGTTGGATTTGCCATTTGATTCTGCATGGCGCACACCGCTGCCGCCAGCAAAGAAAACTCCATGGGTTATCGAGAAGGCAATTACCGTTGCATGGTTCTTCGTCTTCGCCCTTCCATGGATTTTCCGCAGAATTCGGGGCAAGTCATCGGGTGATGGCAGAAGCGCCAAATACCCAATTCCAACGGCCTGGCCCAAGTAGCCCCGCAACGATTTTTACAATTGGGCGATAACTGCCATAATTACGCCTGCAACACGCCTCCCTAGCTCAGTGGTAGAGCAGCTCACTTGTAATGAGCAGGTCATCCGTTCAATCCGGATGGGGGGCTCCAGTATTACTCCATCGCAGTAAACGGGAAGGAGTCCGAATGTCTAAGGACCAATTCCCTCACGATTCATTTGATGATCTATTGGCTTCTAATGCCGAATATCAAAAAACTTTTAAGTATTCAGGTCTTACAGGTTCTGCTGCAAAAGGTTTAGCAATCGTTACCTGTATGGATTCACGCATTAATCCACTTTCAGTAATCGGCTTGCGATCAGGTGATGCAAAGATTCTTCGTAACGCTGGTGCGCGAGTAACAGAGGACGTTATCCGTACCTTGGTTCTTGCAACTTATCTGTTAAATGTAAATCGCATCTTGGTTATGCCACATACAGATTGCGCGATGGCCCGTGGTGATGAAGCTGCGATCCATAAACTCATTGATGATAAATATGGTGTAAATACATCTAGCTTGGAATTTCGAACAACTTCCGATCAGCTCGGAGCGCTCTCATCGGATATCAATCGAATTCGTTCATATCCATTACTTCGCGACGGTGTAGTTGTTGCTGGCGCTGTCTATGACGTTAAGACAGG
>JAXITH010000224.1:0-1487 GCA_034680185.1 Candidatus Planktophila sp. | reverse complement strand
GTTGCTCTGCAAGATGGTTCTGCGATGGATCACTGGCGACGCATGATTGCCGCACAAGGTGGCGACCCTGATGCGAAACTTCCAGTTGCACGCGAACAACACGTAATCACCGCAGCCAATTCGGGAACTATGGTCACGATGGATGCGATGAAGGTCGGCGTTAGCGCCTGGCGTTTAGGAGCAGGACGTTCTAAGCAAGGCGAGAAAGTGCAAGCCGGTGCCGGAATCGAAATGCATGCCAAGCCAGGGGATTACGTTAAAGCTGGAGCTCCATTACTGACTCTGCACACAGATGAACCTGCAAGATTTGAACGCGCCCTGGAAATACTCGAAGGCGCTATTTCAATTGAAGAGGGCGGAACAGTAAATCGTCTGCCTCTAGTAGTCGAACGGATAAGTTAATGAGCACCCTGAATTCAATTCCAAAGCCAGAACAAGTAAAGCGTTTACCTAAAGCGTTGCTCCATGATCACTTAGACGGTGGACTGCGTCCACAAACAATTATCGATATCGCAAAAGAAATCGGCCATGATCTGCCAAGTTATGACGCTACCGAATTAGCGGAATGGTTTCGCGCCTCATGTGATTCGGGTTCGCTAGTTCGTTATCTCGAAACTTTTGCCCACACCGTTGCGGTTATGCAGCGTCCATCTGACATCGTGCGCGTAGCCCGTGAATGTGTAATTGATTTAGCCGAAGATGGCGTTGTATATGCTGAGGTTCGCATGGCTCCTGAGTTGTTGACTGAAAAAGGGCTAACGCTTTCACAAGTTATCGAATCTATCTTGCAGGGCTTTAAAGAAGGCGAAGAAGAAGTTGCCAAAGGTGGCGGCAAAGCTCGTGTTGTTCTACTTCTCTGCGGAATGCGCCAGAATAAACTTTCGCAGGAAGTGGCTGAATTAGCAGTTAAATACCGCGATCGCGGCGTTGTTGGCTTCGACATCGCCGGCCCCGAAGATGGATTCCCGCCAAGTGATCAACTAGATACTTTTGAATACCTACGTCGCGAAAATGCCCACTTCACAATTCACGCAGGTGAGGCTTACGGACTTCCTTCAATCTGGGAAGCTATTCAACTCTGCGGTGCTGAGCGTCTGGGCCACGGAGTTCGCATTATTGACGATATCGATTTGAACCACACACCAGCCCGACTTGGAAAACTCGCTGCGTACGTTCGCGATCGCCGTATTCCACTTGAGATGTGCCCATCTTCAAATATTCAAACAGGTGCAGCGGCAAACTTTGCAGATCATCCGATCGGAGATCTCGCCAAGTTACGTTTCCGAGTTACCGTAAATACCGATAACCGTTTGATGTCGGCTACGTCAATGACTCGCGAAATGAATGAGTTGGTCACAGCATTTAACTGGAGCTTCCTTGATCTGCAACGCGTAACTATCAATGCGCTAAAGAGCGCATTCATTCCATTTGAAGAACGTTTAGCGATTATCGATGAGATCGTTAAGCCAGGTTTTGCCAAGATCTCC
>JAXITH010000223.1:0-1525 GCA_034680185.1 Candidatus Planktophila sp. | reverse complement strand
GATCTATGGATTTGCAACGATGCTGATCTCTCTTCTAAAGGATGAGAAGCCAACACACGTAGCGGTCGCATTTGATGTATCACGCAAGACTTTCCGCACCGATATCTTTCCTGATTACAAAGCCAACCGCGCCAAGACTCCTGATGAGTTTCGCTCACAGATGTCATTATTAAATGATTTGGTCAAAGGTTTTGGAATTACTCAATTTGCAGTTGAAGGCTATGAAGCCGATGACATCATCGCAACAATTACCAAGCAGGCAGAACGCGAAGGCGCAGAAGTCCTCATCTGTACTGGAGACCGTGACAGTTTCCAGTTGGTAACCGATAAGACCACGGTTCTTTATCCCAAGCGTGGGGTTTCTGAAATGGCGCGTATGACGCCAAGTGCCGTGCAAGAAAAGTACGGAATGAGTCCTGATCAATATCCAGATTTCGCAGCCCTTCGCGGAGATCCCAGCGATAACTTGCCATCGATTCCAGGTGTTGGCGAGAAGACCGCTGCAAAGTGGATAGTCGAATATGGATCACTCCAAGATTTAATTGCAAACGTAGATAAAGTGGGCGGCAAGGTAGGTCAATCACTTCGCGACAACATTGACGATGTCATCCGCAATCGTGAGCTGACCCAACTAGTGCACGATGCGCCGATTGAATATCAAGTAGATGCCTTGGCTTGGGCTGGCGTTGTTGAAAGTGATCTCACTAAGTTATTTGAACAACTGGAATTTAGAACCCTTAAAGATCGACTGAAGCCAATTCTCAACCCAGATTCAGTCGTTAAGGAAGTTAAGAAGAAGTCTGATGCCGATGAGTTCACACTTTTCGCCCCTGTTATCGAAGGCGGAACTCTTTCGCCGGATGAACTAAGTAAGAAGATTTCACAACACTCGGGCGATATCGCTCTGGCATTTGAATTACAAGATGAGAAGTTACATCGATATGCAGTTGCCTTTAGTCCATCGGATGTTTACTTAATTCATTCATCGCAAATGGGTGAGTGGGCGCAAGATTCGAAAATTTCTAAGATTGCCCACGATGCAAAATCACTAGCCCGCGAAAACTTACTTGATGGCGTTGTATTCGACACCGCATTGGCGGCATACCTAGTTAATCCTGGGGTACGGGCACAAGAGCTCGCCGATCTGCTCGAACGCTGGGGAGATGGCGCTGAAATCGATTCCTCATCTCCGGAACAATCATTACTTACCAGCGCGGCTGCGCTCTTTACGCTTCGCAAATCACTTCTGACCGAGATGCAAGATCGCGGGGTATTAGCGCTATTCACTGATTTAGAACTACCAATAGCTCGCCTCCTTGCCGTCATGGAGAACCGTGGAATTGCAGTGGATCGTAAAGAACTGGAAAAGCTGGCTACATTCTTTGAAGGTGAAGTTGCTCGTGAAACCAAGGCTGCACATGCAGCCGCCGGACACGAATTCAACGTCGCCTCGCCAAAGCAGCTACAGGTTGTCTTATTTGATGAATTAAACCTGCCGAAGACGAAAAAGATAAAGACAGGTTTT
>JAXITH010000222.1:0-1643 GCA_034680185.1 Candidatus Planktophila sp. | reverse complement strand
GGACCAATTAAAGATACACCGCGATCTAACTCTTGTTTTGCAACCTCTATCGCGCGCTCCTGCAATATACGCGCGTTCTCTGCAGCGTCGGCCGATAACCCTTCTGTTGAAGATTTATAAGATATTGATGCGCTCTTTACTTCATTGAGGTTTCGATAATGTTCATTAACGTGCGGGTTTAAATCATCGACTAATTTCACTCTTTCTGCCGATAGTTCTGCGCCGAAATGGATGAGTTGTTCAGTCCATGGAATAAGCGCGTTTTCGGGTGCGCGAGTTTTTAACAATGTGTTGCGTTGGCGAACAACACGGTCATAATCTGCGATAACACCAGCCATGCGAGGAGATTGAGTAATCATTAATTTATCGAGAAAGTTTCTGCGATCTGTTGGATCTCCTCGAACCAAATCAAGATCTTCTGGAGAGAAGTAGATAATCTGAAGAGCGCCCAAAATTTCACGTTGGCTTTTAACAGGATTTTGATTAAGACGTGCGCGATTAGCTTTACTTGCATTGATTTCAAGGTCTACTTGTAGTGTGCGGTTATCGCGCTCGATCTCTGCGCGAATGATTGCTTGTTCGCTACCTAATGTGAGTAATGGAAGATTGTTAGCAACTCGGTGTGATGAGAGATAGGCGAGGTAAATCAGGCTTTCGGCGATATTTGTTTTACCAGAACCGTTATTGCCGATAAAGGTATTTACACCAGGGTTGAGTTCGAGCTCAAGGTTGGCGTATGAACGGAAATTGGTGAGCGCTAGGCGTTTTACCCGCATAAGAAATTAACTTCTATGAGGCGTAGCGCATTGGCATCAAGAGATATTTATAGGTATCAATTGATGGACCATTAGGTTCGGTGCGGCCTGTCAAGATGGCAGGTTTATTTGATCCAGTGAAAGAGATTTGGACAAAAGGCGTTCCGACGGCTTGCAAACCATCAGCTAAGAATGTTGGGTTAAATGCAATCGAGATTGGTTCGCCGTTAAGTAAAACATCGATTGTCTCTGTCGCTTGGGCTTCTTCGCCGGTACCAGCCTCGAGTGATACCCCACCGTCATTAAATTCAAGACGGAGTGGAATTGTCTTATCAGCAACAAGTGCAACACGTCGTACGGAATCTAAAAATGGTGCAACTTCAATAACAGCGGTGGTGGTTGATTCACTAGGTAATAAGTGGCGGTATGGAGGGAAGGTTCCATCCAACATTCTGGAAGTCATTAACTTGCCTTCGCCAGCAAAACCTGCGAGGCGATCATTGCTTGCTGCTGGTGCGAAAGAGAGTGAAACAGTCTTCGAACCTGTAAGTGATTTTGCAGCATCAGCTAATGTGCGAGCGCGCAGTAGCGCTGATGTTGATAGGCCAGGTGTTGATGGATCCCAAGAGAATTCACGAACCGCTAAACGATATCTATCTGTAGCAGCGAGTGTGACTTTATCTTCTTCAATTTCAATATGAACGCCAGTAAGTGTTGGAAGTGAATCATCTCGTCCTGCGGCGATTGCAACTTGTGCAACAGCTGTAGCGAATGTGTCGCTGGCGATGATCCCAGTTTTTGCGGGGAGTTCCGGCAAGTTTGGATATTCATCAAGCGATAAAGTTGGTAATGTAAATTTTGCAGAGCCGGAAGTTACTAAAACACGTG
>JAXITH010000221.1:0-1759 GCA_034680185.1 Candidatus Planktophila sp. | reverse complement strand
TATCACGCGAGTATTAAGCGCGGTTCGCTCGCGCGGGCGAATTATTGATTCGGTGCTTCACCCGATCTCCTGCGCGATCTTGATTTATCTAATTATCTATAGCTGGCGCGCACGTGGAGTTGTTGCTTGGAAAGGTCGCACTTTATGAGCAAAGTAAGTGCAGCTAAACCAGCTGTGGCGGTAATCGGTGCCGGCATGGGCGGAATGACAACGGCTGCGCGTTTAGCCAAAGCCGGGCATCAAGTAACTGTCTATGAAGCATCCGATCGCCATGGCGGAAAATGCCGCACTGAATGGATTGGCAATTACGCATTCGATACCGGCCCATCTTTATTAACGCTTCCGGCTGTATATCGTGATTTCTTCCAACGTACTGGCGAAGTTATGGGACGCGTTCTGGAGTTAGTCCCCGTAAACCCATCTTTTGATTATCGCTTTAGCGATGGCAAGTCTGTGAAATTTGCGAACTTATCGCGCAAAGAGACTCTCGCTGCAATCACAGAGTCATTAGGCGCCGAGGCTGGCCACGAGTGGGATCGCGTAATGCGCACCGCCGAGGCGATGTGGGATGTTTCGCGCGAACCATTTATTGAATCCGAACTACGTTCTATCGCGTCCCTGTTAAAAAGGCCGACTTTGCTTCGCGACTTGAAGGTTATCGCCCCCTGGAAATCACTACGTGGTTTAAAAATCCAAGATATCCACTTAAGAAATATTCTGGATCGCTATGCAACCTACAGCGGCTCTGATCCGCGCGTTGCTCCTGCGGTGTTGGCATCTATCGCCTTTGTCGAAGAAGCTTTCGGTGCCTGGCACATAAAAGGTGGAGTTGGAAAGCTCGCGGATGCGGTTTATCAACGATGTCTTGATCGCGGAGTTAAGTTTGAATTCAACTCCCCTGTTTCTGCAATTAACCACAACGGCAAGCGCGTTACCGGAATTTCTTTAGCCAATGGTCGCACTCTTGGCTACGAAGTCGTGGTTGCAAATGCGGATGCTTCACTTGTCTATAACAAGTTAATTACCGGCAAGGTTTCGAAATTGAAAAGGACCCGTAAAAACTTAGATAAGGCAGAACCTTCACTTGCTGGTTTCTCATTGCTTTTGGGTCTACGTCCCGCAGAAGAATCAACTGCCTTATCTCATCACAACATTTTATTTCCAAAGGATTATGACCAAGAGTTTGAAGATATCTTTAATCGCAAGGTTCCGGTTGCAGATCCAACAATTTATATCTGCGCACCAAGTGATGACGCGATGGTTAAACATCCAGGACATGAGGCTTGGTTTGTTTTAGTTAACGCACCCCGTCATGATGTAAATGGCAGCGATGGATATAACTGGAACGATAAAGATGCCAATCACCGTTATGCCATGAAGATTATTGATGCGATCGAAGCGCGTGGTATTTCGGTTAGAGATCGTTTAGAAGTTCTCGAGATCCGTACACCCGCAGATCTCGAACGCACGGTTATGGCGCCAGGTGGTTCGATTTATGGAACATCCAGCAATGGTGCGCGTTCGGCGTTCTTGCGCGCTAAAAATCGTTCACCGCTAAAGGGGTTGTACTGCGTTGGTGGTTCTGCCCACCCAGGTGGAGGCTTACCGTTGGTTGGGTTAAGCGCTGAAATTGTTGCGCAAGCAGTTGTAGGCCCAACGACCCACTAAGTAAAAGCTAAAAATCTGTAAGACTCCAAGAACCGTCATCGCTGCAGTTACCAAATTCAGATCGATCGCATAAGCGACGAGTGCGATAAAG
>JAXITH010000220.1:0-1760 GCA_034680185.1 Candidatus Planktophila sp. | reverse complement strand
GTGGGCAGTCGTCGCCGCGCGATTCTTCCCTTGGATTCGCACCTTTGTTCCGCCAATTGCTGGCGCTGCGATGATGAATTACTACAGATTCTTATCTGCCAATATCTTGGGAGCGCTCTTATGGGGCGTTGGAATCACGCTCGCTGGTTTCTATGCCGCTTCGGTACCTTGGGTAAAGAGTTCTTCTTACGCTATCGCGGCGTTCTTTATCGGCGCTTCGCTAATTTCAGCTTTGGTAAATTACCGACGCCGCCTACGACCACCCCAAGATAAGTCATAAGAATTCCAGTAACTAAGTAAGCGCTTACCTGCACTCCCTGTGTAGGTGAATACAGATCAATTAACAAAGAGCCAACTAGCTGTCCGCCTACGCTAATTAAGGTAAATGTCAGAACGCCCAGGTGTTGAACGATCGTTGAAGTAAAGGCGATATAGATAACGCCAATAGTTCCGCCGGTATACATCCACCATGGTCCAGCCGGCAGCGAGATGAACTCAGCGCGATTGATCAGAATGCCAATCGTTAAAAAGATTACTAAGAATGTTGTTCCCATAATGAAGTTAAGCCATGATGTTGCAAAGCTCTGCTTGGTGCTTTCATTTATCTGACCATTTAGCGCACGCTGGACACCAACGATTGCACCTGCAAAACAGCCAAATATCACGGCAAATAGCGATAAATCACGTGCATCGATTCGATCAAGAACCGAAACTAGAACAGCCAGAACGGTAACAGCTGCTGCGGCAACTCTTCTGGTTGTAATTACCTTCTTGCCACCTCCAGTTAAACCGATTCGATCTACCCAAAGTGATGCGGCGGTCTGCCCAGCAATTGATGCCACGGAATAAATCGCAACGCCGATAATCGGAACAATCTGTGTTTGCACTGCAACGAAGCTTCCGCCGAGCATTCCAGCAAATAGAGTCCAAACCGGAATCTCTTTACGTGAAACAGCTCCCCGTAAATTCTTCATTCCTTTTCGAATAGAAGGAGTGAAGGCAGAGATTAAAGAGATGATGATTAAGCCAGAGCCAAATGAGACAAGGGCTGCTTCAATGGGATTTCCCATGCGATGTGAAAGTTCGCCATTTGCACGCGCCTGCAGCGCAATCATCAACCCAGATATAGCTGCTAGAAAATCTAGCTTGGAATTACTTTTGGTCACTGTGGGTGAGTGCCGTGAAATTCACGCTTATCTGCGATCCAATCCATAAGAGCAAAGAGAACTCCTGAGATCACAAAGGTGAGATGGATGGCGATTCTCCATACAGTTCCTTCGCCAACTTCAGCTTGCCCGGCCAATCCAATAAAGTCCTTTAGAAGTTCAATTACTGAAATAGCTACCAAAGAACCGATTAGTTTGATCTTTAGGCCGCTGAAGTCAATTGTTCCCATCCAATGCGGACGATCCTTTGATTCAAGTGCGACATCAATGCGTGAGACAAAGTTTTCGTATCCAGCGAAGATAACCATCAAAATCAAATTTGCAAGAAGTGTGAGGTCTAGTAACGCCAAGAGTGAGAGCGTGAATTCGCTGGCGTTCATATCCGCGGTCTTTTCGGCGAGATGCCAGAATTCAACGATGAAGCGGTATGCCAGAAGAATCAGCGCGCCAACAAGCCCAAGGTAAAGCGGGGCAAGTAGGAAACGACTGCGGAATAGGACTACTTCAATGCCATGTGAAATTCTGCTCATGGCCTTATTTTAACTCACGGCTCTAGTTGAACAGTGATTTCTAGCCATTCTTCTTCGCGGGTGT
>JAXITH010000219.1:0-1789 GCA_034680185.1 Candidatus Planktophila sp. | reverse complement strand
AGATTCAACGCGGTTATGGATATAGAAGATCTGACCATCGCGAAGTAGCTCACGGTGAATAGCGGCGCGGATCTGCGCATCTTCACTTGGACCTACGTAGGTGAGAATCGGATGACGCTCTTCGGGCGGCGTAGTTATTGTGGACATCTCACGAATACCGGTAACCGCCATCTCCAGCGTACGTGGAATAGGCGTGGCCGACATAGCCAGAACGTCCACGGTGGTGCGCATCTTTTTGAGCGATTCTTTCTGCTCAACGCCAAAGCGCTGTTCTTCATCGACAATAACAAGTCCGAGATCTTTGAAAATAACATCTTGCGAGAGCAAGCGGTGGGTGCCGATAACCACATCAACGCTTCCTGCAGCTAACTCGGTGAGAATCTCTTTCGATTCTTTTGCGGTGTTAAAGCGTGACATTCCAGCAACGCGAATTGGGAAGCCGGAGTAACGCTCGGCAAAGGTCTTGGCATGTTGTTGCACAAGAAGAGTTGTTGGAACCAAGACCGCCACTTGCTTGCCATCCTGTACCGCTTTAAATGCAGCGCGAATCGCAATCTCGGTTTTGCCATAACCAACATCGCCGCAGATGATGCGATCCATTGGATAAGGCTTTTCCATATCGCGCTTTACTTCTTCAATGGTTGAGAGTTGATCTGGAGTTTCAATATATGAAAAAGCATCTTCTAGTTCGCGCTGCCAAGGCGTATCTGCCGAAAATGCATAACCGGGTGAGGATGTACGTGCGGCATATAAACGAATTAGCTCGCCAGCGATCTGTTTAACTGCCTTACGGGCGCGACCCTTCGCTTTCTGCCATTCTCCGCTTCCGATGCGGTGAACCGCAGGAGATTCACCACCGATGTATTTAGATACCTGCTCCAAAGTATCGGTCGGAACAAAGATGCGATCGCCAGGTTGTCCGCGTTTAGCCGGCGCATATTCAATAACCAAATATTCGCGGGTTACGCCATTGATGGTTCGTTGCACCATCTCGACATAACGACCAATGCCGTGTTGCTCGTGCACAACAAAATCACCAGCGCGAAGTTCTAGCGGATCAACTGCTTGCTTGCGCTTTGAAGGCATGCGCACGCCATCTTTAGCCGATGCTTTACTGCCAGTTAAGTCGCGTTCGGTCATAAATAAGATTCGTGATTCAAGCGATGAGAATCCATGCGCTATTGAGGATTGCGTTATATGGATCGTGGCTTTCGTTGGAATCGCCTTTAATTCAGGGGTAATAAAGACAGGTAAATCAGCGTTACGGAATATGCCGGCATAGCGTTCTGCCATTCCTTGCCCTGCCGTTGAGAAGATGATCGAGAACCCTTGTGCAACAGCTTCTTGCATCACCGCAACTGCGCGATCAGCATCTCCGCGTAGTGGATCGATCGCGCTGAAATCTAAGAAGGTTGCTTCGGTATCTAAATCGGTTCCGTATGGATTAAATGCGCGTGAGCTAAGTGAGCAAGTAGCAATCTCTTGATTTAGCGCTTCCCACGAAAGATAAGTCGCATCTGTAACTGGCAGCGGCGCAGTTGCACCAATAGCGGCATTGGACCAAGCCGCTTCGAAGAACTCGTCATTTGTGGCAAGTAAATCCATAGTGCGCATACGCACTCGTTCGTCGTCGATAAAGATAACTTCACTACCGGTTGGAACTCTTTGAAATAGCGTCTCGGTTTTTTCAATCAGGATTGGAATAAGCGATTCCATTCCTTCTGTAACGATGCCTTGGGCAATTCGATCTAATATTTCAAGGGCCGCCGGATGCTTATCTTTTGCGCTT
>JAXITH010000218.1:0-1825 GCA_034680185.1 Candidatus Planktophila sp. | reverse complement strand
CTGGGTCATCTTCGCTGGTTTTGGATGGGCGATGATGTTTCGTCCATAAACAATTCCGGCGGCGCCTTGCTTTAAAACTTCAGCGGTGCGATTTAAAAGTTCTTCATCAGATACGCGTCCGCCACCGCGAACCAAAACTGGCACTGAACCAGCAGTTTGGATTACGTGGTGATAATCGGAGGCGATATCAGTTGGATCTGCCTTGATTACATCTGCGCCGAGTTCGATTGCCTGGCGAACAAGCGGAACAACTCTCTCAAGCTCACCATCTGATGTGTAGCCACCAGTTGTTGCATCCTTCATAACCAAAGGTTCAACCATCAACGGCATTCCGTAGTGCTCACATTGCGCCTTCAAAGTCATGATATTTCTGATGCAAGCATCGCGAAGTTCAGGGCGACCTGGCAGATCAAGCAAGTTAACTACAACGATTGCGGCATCGAGACGAACTGCCTGCAAAACTGCATCTTCGAGCAAAATACTAAATAGGTGGTCCGGAATAACTTTGCCGTAGACATTTGCCACATCTGTACGCAGTACCAACGATGGCTTATGTGGGTTTGGATTGTTCTGTAGGAGTTTGGCTTGCCCTAGAGTCAATTGAATTGCATCTGGCGCAGCCTCAATCAAAGTATTTACCGCAGCGCTCATATCTTCAATGCCTGCAAGAAACGTACCTTCACCGAAGAAGCCATGGTCAACTGCGATATCGAAGCAACGACCATTATTAAATAAGCGCTTGAGGCGAATTGATACATCAGACATTAAGTGACTCCATTTTCGCTGGTAATTTCATTAACACTGCAAGTAGTCTAGAACCATGTCACATAGTTCAACCACCCCCGCAAAGCTCCCATCTAATCAATTTGATCACTTCTACCGCGGTGGAAATCGCATCGGCGCCTTACGTCATGGCCCTGGTGGACCAATGCGTCCAGAAGAATGGATCGGATCGATAACAACGCGATTTGGTGAAGCAGAGCAAGGGTTATCCAGACTTAGCGATGGAACACTGCTTCGCGATGCGATTAAGAATGATTCTGACGGTTGGCTCGGCGCCGATCACGTAAAAAACTTTGGGTTGAGTACTGAAATTTTAATTAAGTTACTTGATCCAGATCAGCGCCTTCCGGTTCATTACCATCCAAATAAAGCATTTGCGAAAACGCATCTCGGTTTAGATCACGGCAAGACGGAAGCATGGATTATTTTGGAAGCGCCAGCCGGTTCAGGCGTTGGCCTTGGTTTTGCGCAGACACAAAATAAAGAAGATTTGTTGAAATTAGTTCGTGCTCAGGATTCTGCAGCGCTTCTTGCCTCACTTCGTCGCACTGAAGTTCAAGTTGGCGATGCTGTACTAGTTCCAGCAGGCGTTGCTCACGCAATTGATGCTGGAATTTTCGTCCTTGAACTACAAGAGCCAACTGATCTTTCGGCACTTCTTGAATGGGAAGGTTTTGCAGTCGACGGAATTAAAGATGGACATCTCGGTTTAGGTTTTGAAACCGTCACAGATGCGTTGAAGTTAGATCCACTAACTGATCAAGAATTTGAATCGTTGATTACCCATAACGTCTTCTCAGGTGGAGAACTTCGTTCGGTTCTTCCGCTGAAATCAGATGGCTACTTCCGGGCTCATTTAGCTCCAGGAGCCGGCGAATTCCCAGCGGGATTTGCGGTCGCACTGGTTCTTGATGGCTCAGGATCAATCACCTTCGCCAACGCGCCAGAGATGTCTATAACTAAAGGCGATGCAGTGGTTATTCCGCACAACGCAGGGGCATTTACTTTCAGCGGCGCTAACGCAATTGTTTGTCGCCCACCG
>JAXITH010000217.1:0-1848 GCA_034680185.1 Candidatus Planktophila sp. | reverse complement strand
TAGCCCGTGCCTTTAAGGAGAATTTTGAAGGGCTCTGGAAATCTCCGGAAGATGTATTAACAACAACCTTTGATATTGGCCATGAAGAACTAGTAATCATCCGCGATATCGAAGTTTTTTCACATTGCGAACATCACTTAACTCCTTTTCACGGCGTTGCCCACGTTGGTTACATTCCGCGCGGCAAGATCACTGGGTTATCAAAAGTTGCGCGCTTAGTTGATCTATTTGCTCGTCGCCCACAAGTTCAAGAGCGTTTAACTACTCAAGTAGCAGATGCGATGGTGAAGATTCTCGATCCGATGGGCGTGATCGTCATTATCGATTGCGAACATTTATGTATGTCGATGCGCGGAGTGCGTAAGTCCCAAGCTCGCACAACGACAAGTGCTGTACGTGGCGTTCTGCGTGATCCAGCAACCCGCGCTGAAGCAATTAGCCTGATCACCAATCGCTAAGCCATCGCTTAAACAATCGATAAATCATGAAGGTAATGGGGATCCTCAACGTAACACCGGATTCTTTTGCTGATGGCGGAAAACATAACACTTATGAAAAGGCGGTTGCGCGCGGCCTTGAAATGATCGCTGAGGGCGTAGACATAATCGATATCGGGGGAGAATCAACTCGTCCTGGTGCAGAACGTGTATCTGCGGCAGAAGAACAAGCCCGGGTCTTGCCGGTGATAAAAAAACTTTCACAAACCGGAATTCCAATAAGCATCGACACTATGCGCGCCGAAACTGCAGCGCTAGCAATTGAAGCGGGTGCAAGTATCGTCAACGATGTCAGCGGTGGGTTAGCCGATGATCTAATGCACGAGAGCGTTGCTGAAATGGGTTGCCCATATATTTTGATGCATTGGCGTAGCCACTCAAAAGATATGAATTCGCTGGCTACTTATGGCGATGTCGTTAAAGAAGTTATCGCTGAAATGCAGGTACAGATAGAGCAAGCCCTGCAGGCCGGAATTGCTCGAAATAACTTGATAATTGATCCCGGCTTAGGGTTTTCAAAAGAGGCCGAACATAACTGGGAAATATTGGAACGAATCAGCGAATTTACCGATCTGGGATATCCAGTGTTAATCGGAGGATCTCGCAAACGTTTTCTTGGGGGCAGCACTCCCGATGAGCGCGAAGAAGCGACAATTGCGCTCACCAAATCTTTACTTGATAAAAAGATCTGGGCAGTTAGAGTTCATAGTGTGAAACCGCATAAAGATTTAGTTGTAAACCATGGCTGATTTAATTCGCATCACCGGAATCAAAGGCTTTGGCTACCACGGAGTCTTTGAAGCCGAACGCGCCAACGGCCAGGATTTCTATGTCGATATCGAACTCGATGTTGATTTAACTCGTGCCAGCGTTAGCGATGATGTAGCAGACACAATTAATTACGCCGAAGTCACCGACTTGGTTATCGAGGAGATCACCACTAACCCAGTTTCGCTCATTGAAAAACTGGCGGGACGAATTGCCGAACGTATCAAAGTTACTTTTTCTCAGGCAGCCCGAGTGACGGTCACAGTCCATAAACCACAAGCGCCCGTATCAGCTGAAGTAAAAGACATTTCAGTCACCATCTCGCGATGAAAGCGGTAATTTCGCTCGGCGCCAACATTGGTGACCCGAAGGCACAAATGGATTTAGCGGTAGCAATGCTGCGCGAGGCCATGGAAGTTATCTCGGTTTCGGATTACCTATCAACTAAACCAGTCAGCGATATCGAACAACCTGATTATTTAAATGCTATCTGCATCGCCGAAAGCGATCTGCCCGCTCTTGATTTACTTGCAGTTCTAAATGGAATTGAAAAGACGCTAGGACGAGAGCGTTTAGAAAAATG
>JAXITH010000216.1:0-1890 GCA_034680185.1 Candidatus Planktophila sp. | reverse complement strand
TTACCTACTAATTACCTACTAATTACCTAAGACGCCGTTATTGCGCGAAAGCGCAGTCTTTAACAAATTAGTTATTACCTCTGTATATCCAACGTTGGTTGCTGCCCACATCTTGGGAAAGACTGATGTGGCGGTAAATCCGGGCATTGTATTTAACTCATTGATGATGATTTCGTTGTTTTCGGTTAAGAAAAAGTCAACGCGAGCCAAGCCGCTACAGCCAAGTGAGATAAAGGCTTCTACCGCCTTTGCGCGAATCTGATCGGAAATATTTTGATCAATTGCCGCTGGCAGTTCGATCGTTGTCGCTGAGTCTAGATACTTAGCTTCGAAGTTATAAAAATCGTACTTGGCATCAATTTTGATTTCACCAACCAGCGATGCTTTGGCAGCGCCATCTATTTCAAGCACTGCACATTCAATTTCTTTTCCACGTATCTCTTGCTCAACCATCGCCTTGGGATCGAAGCGATGGGCTTCTTCGATCGCAGCGGCAAACTCGTCAGCAGATTTCACCTTGGTGGTTCCGCGGCTGGATCCACCGCGCGCTGGTTTTACAAATACTGGATAACCGAGCAGATCTGCCTGCTTTTGAATTTCAGATTTATCTTTCGCCCAATCGGATGCTCGGGCGACAAATCCAGCGGCAACTTTAATTCCATGCGCTGCAAAAATTGGTTTAGCAAAAGACTTATCCATGGCAACCGCAGAGGCCAGTACACCCGAACCGACATATGGAATGTCAGCCATTTCAAGAAGTCCCTGAATCGTTCCATCTTCGCCATATGGTCCATGCAGTAAAGGAAAGACCAGATCGATATTTAGATTTTTGCCTTCGCTTACAAAACCGGTGGCATCTAGTGAAACCGGTGTTCCTGCATCTGGAATTACTGGAAGCACGCCATCCTTGATTGATAGTGAAGTGTCTTCGCCTAATACGAACCACTTTCCGCCTTTACTGATTCCAATAAGTACTGGTTGATATTGGTTGCGATCGATGGCTGAAAGGACTCCCCCAGCGGAAATACAGGAGATTTCGTGTTCGCTAGAGCGACCACCGCAGATTATGGCAACGCGTTTTGTCATCGGATGAAGTTCTCGGCTTTGGTGGTGATCTCCATTAGGCGTTGTAGCGCGGCTGCAGGAGAAAGCGAACCATTGACGATATCTGCAACAGATTCGATAACCGGCACTTCTACTCCAACGCGATGAGCGATTTCAACTATCGCACCTGATGAGGCAACGCCTTCTACGGTTTTGGAGCCTTGCGCGATCGCTTGCTCCATTGATCCGGTCTTTCCTAAAAGTTCACCAAATGTGCGATTTCGCGATAGTGGCGAACCGCAAGTTGCTACTAAGTCACCCATTCCTGCAAGGCCCGCAGCGCTAAGCGGATCTGCACCGTGCGCTGCACAAAGTCGGGCTACTTCATTTAGCCCGCGGGTAATCAACATCGCCTGGGTATTTTCGCCGAAGCCCATTCCGATCGAAATACCAACGGCCAACGCAATTACATTTTTAATGGCACCGGCAAGTTCGCAGCCAAGTAGATCGACTGATGTGTAAACGCGGTAATAAGGGGTGCGGAACAAATCACGTACTTCCTCCGCTATTGCTTGAGTACTCGCCGCAGCAACCGCACCTGCTGGTTGGCGCAGGACGAGCTCATCCGCCAAATTCGGTCCGGTGATTAAAGCGATTTTCTGAACGCCAAGAATTTCTTCAATTACTTCAGTCATGCGCAATTTAGTGCTGATTTCAATTCCCTTGAGCGTGCTGATAATCAGGCAGCCTTGCGAAAACTTTGGTTTCCATTGGTTGAGCGTTTCGCGCAATTGAGAAGATGGAATCGCTAACACGTAGTTGTTGCTAAATGCAAAAGCTTCATCT
>JAXITH010000215.1:0-1923 GCA_034680185.1 Candidatus Planktophila sp. | reverse complement strand
GTCAAATAAGTTCAACTATCGGTGGCCAAGTGCGAGTTGATGTAGTTGGTCGTGATTCGATTGAGGGAGAGGCCGTTGCCATCTCCGCACAGGGAGCGCTAATTCTCGGCACTGGCTTTGAAGTTAACGTTGGAGATGTCGTTCATCTACGATAACGAGGTGAACGAGCGCTTCCCAACTGTTGGAATAATCGGTGCTGGGCATTTAGCCCGAATGGTTGTTGCACCTGCGCAAGCGCTGGGAGTGAACCTTCTTCTCTTTGCAGAAAGTCCAGAAGATAGCGCAGCCCAAATCGCTCCGTATGTGGTCGGAGACTTTCGCAGCCTGGAGGCTTTAAAAGAGTTTGCAAAGAATTGCGATGTCATCACCTTCGAACACGACCTGGTTCCACTTGCCGTGATTAAAGGTTTGGAAGCAACCGGCGTCAAAGTATTTCCAACTTCAGATTCGTTTCAATACTCGCAAAACCAGGCGCTAATGCGTCAGCGGCTATCTGACTATCCAGCTCCTAAGTGGAAAGTAATCAGCGATAGCCGTAATTTGTTGGATTTCCCCTTCATTGCCAAAAGCATCAGTGGGGGATACAGCGGACGATCAGTTTGGAAGATAACCAACCTTGATCAGCTTGAAGAGATACTAAAAGATATCCCGCAATTATTAATTGAAGAGTTAGTCGACTTCGAATTGGAAATTGCCGTTTTGGTTGCGCGTTCTCCGCATGGACAAGCAGTTACTTGGGCGCCAACTCAAACAGTTCGTGTAGATGGAATTTTCAGCAGCACAATTACGCCGGCGCCAACGCTTACAGCTGAGCTTGCCGAGAAAGCGCAACATCTAGCGCTCTCGATCGCTAATGACCTTTCGCTCATCGGAGTTATGACGGTAGAAATCTTTGTGAAGGGTAGCGAGTTGTTTTTCAACGATGTTGCAATGCGCCCTCATGGCTCCGGACATTGGACTATTGAAGGTGCAAACACCAGCCAATTTGAGCAACATCTGCGGGCGATATTGGATCTGCCATTGGGTGATCCGAAAATGACTGCGCCGTATGCGGTTACGGGAAATATCTTTGGGGGCGACAAGTCCGATATGTATCGCCCTTACCTTCACTTAATGGCGCGTAATCCCAACTTGAAATTTCATCAATACCGCAAGGAAGTTATGAAGGGCCGCGCAATCGGGCATGTCAGCGTCGTGGGAGAAAACCTTCTGGAACTTACTGAAGTTATCGATCACGCGCGCGACTATATGAGCGGCGAAATCGATGAGTAGCGCGGAACCTTTTTAACCAGTTTTAATTAATCGGTGCGGCCGAGAGCATGAACTCGCCAGCCAGCAGCGCGCCACTTATCGCGATCGAGCATATTTCGACCATCAATTAAGAACTTGGATTTAACCAGCTGACCAATTACTGAAGGATCAAGTTCGCGATATTCCTTCCACTCGGTTAAGTGAAGGATGGCATCGGCGCCCTTAACGCAATCTGCAACTTTCTCTGCATAATCAAGGTTTGGAAAACGCTTACGCGCTGGCTCAATACCCTTTGGATCATGCACCACAACAGTTGCACCTGCTGCTTGTAATTGTGCCGCGATATCAAGTGCTGGGGAGTCGCGAACATCATCGCTGTCTGGCTTAAATGTTGCACCGAGTACAGCAATTTTATATTGGGTTAAATCTTCAGAAAGATCTGCGCGTACAACATCGATCACGCGTTGGCGCGCACGTAAGTTGATGGCATCGATTTCGCGTAAGAATTCAAGTGCTTGATCGGCTCCGAGTTCTTGAGCGCGAGCCATAAAGGCGCGAATATCTTTTGGTAAGCATCCGCCACCGAATCCGATACCTGCCTGCAAGAAGCGGTTACCGATACGTGGGTCATAACCAATTGCCTTAGCCAAAACTGTTACATCGCCGCCAGCT
>JAXITH010000214.1:0-1927 GCA_034680185.1 Candidatus Planktophila sp. | reverse complement strand
GATACCAGGATGTGTCTGGCGAACTTTCTCTGCAACTTCTTCAGGAGTTGCATGTCCTAACGCACGAACAGCAGAGAGAACGAGCTCGCGCTGAGGTGTGAGGCGTAAGCCCTTTTCATGTAATTCGTGCTTTTCAACCATGGCTTAACTCTACTTTAGATATGAAAAAGGTGATCAACGGGAACTCCTTGGACTGCAATGACCTTCTGCTCCACGCGAGCACCAGGTGCTTGAACCACAAGAGTCCAAGTACCTGGCGCTGCGAAGAAACGAAATTGACCTTCTAGATTCGTTGGAACTTCAGCGGTGAATTCACCAGTGGCATCGAGAAGACGCACATGGCCATTTGTTACAGGTGCGCCGTTGGGAACTGAATCTTCTACTCCTGCCTTCAGAACTACGCCCTGAATAACGGTTTGAGTTGATAGATCAATTCCATCGAGTGATGGACCACCGGGAGTTGCACCGCATGTACGCATAGGTTCTAGGCGCCGACTGCAACAGGAACGCCGACGAGTGAACCGTATTCAGTCCATGATCCGTCGTAGTTCTTTACATTGTTAACACCGAGAAGTTCGTGCAGTACGAACCAAGAGAACGCTGATCGTTCTCCGATACGGCAGTACGCGATGGTGTCTTTTGCAAGATCAACACCGGCACCGACGTAAAGTTCTTTTAGTTCAGCATCTGATTTAAATGTGCCATCTTCATTGGCAGCCTTTGACCAGGGAATGTTCTTTGCAGTTGGGATATGTCCCTTGATCTGACCCTGTTCTTGTGGCAAGTGGGCAGGCGCTGCAAGTTCTCCACTGAATTCAGCAGGTGAACGAACATCCACGATATTAAGTGTTCCAATGGCTGCAATAACTTCATCACGGTATGCGCGAATCGAGTTATCGCGATCTTTCGCAACGTAACGAGTTGCGGTGCGAGTTGGAACTTCGGTTACGAATGGACGGGCGTCTAGTTCCCAACGCTTACGTCCGCCATCGAGCAAACGCACATCTTGGTGGCCATAAACCTTGAAATACCAGAACGCGTACGTTGCAAACCAGTTGTTATTGCCGCCATACAAGATGACTGTTGAATCATTTGAGATACCTGACTTGGAAAGCAGCGCCTCGAACTTCTCCTTCGAGATCAGATCGCGGATTAGCCCATCTTGGAGATCATTACGCCAATGGAATGTGATCGCGTTTTCGATATGGCCCTGCTGGTACAAAGTGGTGTCTTCATCGACCTCCACGATTACAACGTGAGGATTATTGATATTTTCAGCGACCCAATCGGCGCTTACTAGTGATGTTTGACGTGACATTTTTGCTCCTAAATTGTTATTGGTTCTTGAATGAATGGAATTACTTTGAAAATTACTTGGCTGTGCGCAGAAGCAGCAGGTAAACCTGGCAGCCCAAGCAGAAATTAAATGCCGCATTTAAGAATGCTGCGGCAAGTGCAAACCCAACTGCAACTGTAAAGACCCCACCGGCCCCCACAACAGATGCAATAACAGCGACTAATGCAAAACCAAGACCAACACTCTGTGCAAATTGCGGAGGACGCACATCTTCGAAAGTTACTTCTGACTTAAGACGTGGCTTGATTAGCTTCTTAAAAATTAGAGCATAAGGAGTGAACTGCGGTCCGCGGATTGCTCCGATGGCAAAGACAACAGCTTGAAATGAAATTACCCAAAGACTTGAAGTTACCAACGCGATCGCTAATACTGCCGTCGTTATTGCAGCCGAAAATCGTGGACCTCTTGCATCTATTTGTACTGACATTTTCTCTTCCTTAACTTGAATCGCTTATGGGTCGTTGAATTAGTTTTTAAGTTGCAAACTAAGCACGACACATTGCGCCAGTTAAGCGACCGTAATCAAGCACGCGGCGCTTTGTGAAGTAACTGGTTTCAATGCGGGACATG
>JAXITH010000213.1:0-1930 GCA_034680185.1 Candidatus Planktophila sp. | reverse complement strand
TGGTAGCGCGCTTCCATGGCATGGAAGAGGTCAGGGGTTCGAATCCCCTTATCTCCACTCGCATTTCCTTTAAGTTATTTAATTCTTAAGGTTAGGAAATAAATGTCTATCGTCACCACAATCCCACGTGGCTGGAAAGCATCAAATATTGGTGATCTAACTGGCAAGACTTTTTTGATCACAGGTGGCACAAATGGAATCGGTAAAGAAACCGCGCTCGAACTTGCTCGCGCCGGAGCTCATGTAACTATTACCGCCCGTGATGCTGCAAAAGGCGCTGCAGTCGTTGCCGAAATTGCTAAAGAACGCGTTGACTTCAAATTACTAGATTTGGCTGATCTGGCATCAGTTAAGAAATTTGCCAAGGAATTTACCAATCCAGTTGATGTACTGATTTTAAATGCCGGTGTGATGGCTACTCCATTTTCACTAACCAAAGATGGTTTTGAACTTCAAATGGGCACCAATCATTTAGGACACTTTGCTTTAGCTGGATTACTTCGCGAGAAGGTCAAACAACGAGTTGTTGCTGTTTCATCACAGATGCATCGCGCTGCGCGAATTTCAAATATCACGCCAGATGAACTTCGCAATCGCTGCCGCGGAATCGGTGCTTACAACCCTTGGTCTGCGTATGCCTTAAGCAAACTAGCCAACTTACTTTTCATCCATGAATTTGAACGTCGCAGCAATCGCAACGGCTGGAATATCGAAGCCGTCGCTGCACATCCGGGCTATGCCGCAACTAATTTGATTAGCGGAGCAACGGTGCAGGATCGCGCCGGTGCGCTGGCTAATGCGATATTTGCACAGAGCGCTGGACGTGGTGCGCTACCAACTCTCTGCGCCGCAACATATCCAGGGCTTTATGGCGCCTCATATATCGGTCCTGATGGATTTATGGAGATGCGCGGATATCCAAAACTCACCCGCGCTGCCGCGATTGCCTACGATCAACATTTGGCTGCGCAACTATGGAGCGTTAGCGAAGAATTGACTGGCGTTACTTGGGGCTAAAGCCCGATAAACTACGCAGATGACCACTCCACGCGATGAACAAACGCATGCTGCGTATGACTTCGCCTATGTGCAAGAGAAGTGGCTTCCAGTTTGGGACAAGTTAGAGCCATTTAAATCAGGTCGCGCCGACGATCAGCGCCCTAAGAAATATGTCTTGGATATGTTTCCTTATCCATCAGGTGATCTACATATGGGACATGCTGAGGCTTACGCACTCGGCGATGTAATCGCGCGTTACTGGATCCAAAAAGGTTTCAACGTCATGCACCCAATCGGATGGGATGCCTTCGGTCTACCTGCTGAAAACGCAGCTATTAAGCGCAACGAAGATCCCCGCATTTGGACCTACGAAAATATCGCAACGCAGAAAGCTTCGATGCGTCGTTATGCCTGTTCTTTCGACTGGGATCGTGTCTTTAATACTTGCGATCCTGAGTATTACAAATGGAATCAATGGTTATTTATCGAACTTCACAAGCGCGGTTTGGCTTATCGCAAAGATAGCGCCGTTAACTGGTGCCCAGGCTGTCAAACAGTTTTAGCTAATGAACAAGTAGTTGCTGGCCTTTGCGAACGTTGCGACACAGCCGTTACCAAGAAGAAGTTAAACCAGTGGTATTTCAAGATCACTGATTACGCCGACCGTTTGCTCGATGATATGAAGGAACTTGAAGGCCATTGGCCAGATAAAGTCTTAACGATGCAGCGCAACTGGATCGGACGTTCACAAGGCGCCAACGTTAACTTCGTAATCGAAGGACGCACAGAACCTGTAACTATTTACACAACTCGTCCAGATACTTTGTACGGCGCAACTTTTATGGTCGTGGCTGTCGATTCTGAGCTCGCCGCCGAACTTGCCGCTGGAACACCAGCCGAAGGCGAATTTAAAACTTATCTCGAATCAGTT
>JAXITH010000212.1:0-1986 GCA_034680185.1 Candidatus Planktophila sp. | reverse complement strand
GGCTGGTGCAGATGCGCTCGCAACTTCAGCGGTACTTTCCAAAGTAATCGCAGACGGCGGTTATGACTTAGTAATTTGCGGAACCGAATCAACCGATGCGCGCATGAGCGTTGTTCCGGCGATGATCAGCGCTCGCTTAGGTTGGGCGCAGTTAACTTTCGCATCCAAAGTGACAGTTGACCCAGCAGGATCAGTTGCAATCACTCGCGTTACCGAAGCCGGAGTTGATGAAATCTCTGCAGCGTTTCCTTGCGTTGTAAGCGTTGTTGAAAAGATTAATGAACCGCGTTATCCATCATTTAAAGGAATCATGGCTGCCAAGAAGAAAACTATTGAGCAGAAAGATTTAGCAGCAGTTGGAACAGGTGCACAGAGCGCATGGTCACAAGTCAATGATGCAACTCCACGCCCACCACGTGCTGCTGGAGTAAAGGTAACCGATGAAGGTAACGGCGGAGAAGCGTTGGTTACATTCCTAGCAGAGAAGAAGTTGATATGAGCAACGTATTTATTCTCGCCGATTTTTCAGGTGATAAAGCCACAAAGACCACTGCAGAACTAGCAACCGCTGGTGCGCGCATTGGCTCAGTCACCGCAGTAGTTTTAGCTGGCAGCGGTAAAGGAGCGGCGCTTGCGGCAACCGTCAACCAAGGCCCAATCGCAAATGTGATCGTTATCGAATCAGATGACTTTGCACAATATGGCGTTGCCGCATCTGCTGATGCGCTGGCTAACTTGGTAAAGGAAAAGTCACCAGCTGCAGTTCTTATCGCATCTCACGCTTTTGGTAAGGAAGTTGCAGCGCGCGTATCTGTATTGACCGAATCCGGAATCATTACCGATGCTGTTGATGTGGCTGCAGATGGCACCGCAACACAGTTGGTCTTCGGTGGATCAACCACTGTCCACTCAAAGGTTTCACACGGCACACCTGTTATTACAGTTCGCCCAAATAGTTTGGAAGCAGATTTATCTGCAGCAACTCCAGCTATTGAAAACGCAACTGCAAATATTTCAGATGCGGCCAAGAAATCTAAAGTTTCATCTTCACAACCTCCCGTAAAGGGCGGACGTCCCGAACTCACTGAAGCAAATATCGTTGTTTCAGGTGGTCGCGGAACAAATGGAGATTTTGCAGCGGTAGAAAAATTCGCTGACGAACTTGGAGCCGCAGTCGGCGCATCACGCGCCGCAACCGATGCTGGTTGGTACCCACATTCACATCAAGTTGGACAAACCGGCAAGACCGTTAGCCCACAGCTATATGTGGCTTGCGGAATTTCTGGCGCTATCCAACACCGCGCAGGTATGCAGACCTCAAAGACAATCGTTGTCGTAAATAAAGATCCGGAAGCCCCACTCTTTGATATCGCAGATTTTGGCGTTATCGGCGATCTATTCAACGTCTTGCCGCAGGCTACGCAGGGCATTTTGGCCAAGAAGGCGTAACTACCGCACTCAACTAGACTGCTCCAATGAGCGTCTATCTCGATCACGCGGCTACAACGCCGATGGCCGATGCTGCAATCGCAGCGATGACTACCTCGTTGTCGAAAATTGGCAATCCTTCATCACTTCATACTCAGGGTCGCGCAACGCGCAAAGATATTGAAGATGCCCGTGAAGTAATTGCAAAAGCTGTTGATGCGCTGCCTTCTGAAATTATCTTCACCGGTTCTGGCACAGAAGCAGATAACGCCGCAATAAAAGGTTTGTTCTGGAAATCTGGCAAGAAGTTAATCGTTATTAGCGCCGTAGAACCTCAAGCGGTGTTTGATCCCGCTAAATGGTTGGTAGAACATGAAGGTGCAGAGTTAGTTGAGCTGCCGGTCACTGCAAATGGGTTAATTGATTTAGATTTCTTAGCGGATTTAATCGCCAAACGTGGCAAGGAAATAGCGCTTATCTCGGTGATGCATTCCAATAACGAGACTGGTGTGATTCAGCCAGTTGGTGAAGTTGTGGAAATCGCGGGCGACATTCCGG
>JAXITH010000211.1:0-1998 GCA_034680185.1 Candidatus Planktophila sp. | reverse complement strand
GCGCTTCATCTTTGGGTTCCAGCGACGTGTCTGATGTCCGAAGTGGACTCCACTGTCGAGGAGTTCTCGCATTGTTACAACTGCCATGGCAGCGTTCTCCTTTTTAGGTTTTTGCGCACAGCGCAATAAACCTGCTCGGTTGATGGCTTAACAATTTGTTAGGCCCGTCGCACCTACAACGCCGACCGCAAACAAGTTTGCGGACCGAAGTGGCTTGTATTCCCTGCGAAGCAGTTCATACATAAGTGCTGAGATGTCACAGATTTTTCAATCTGTGCAAGGCAAATCCTACCTGCAGCCAAGGGGTGCTAAATCCACCTGCTATGCGCGGGGATGGGCTTGTTTAAAGGCCTTTTGCAGCCTTTCAGTTGAAACGTGGGTGTAGATCTGAGTTGTCGCAAGAGATGCATGGCCCAATATTTCTTGAACCGTGCGAAGGTCTGCGCCGCCTTCTAGGAGATGAGTTGCTGCCGAATGGCGCAGTGCATGTGGACCTAATTTCACTGCACCTTCCAAAGCTTGTAACGCTTGATAAACAACGGTGCGAACAGTGCGCTGATCAATTCGTTTTCCGCGCGCTCCAAGAAAAACAGCGCGACCAGATTTATCACCAGCCAATGAAGGTCGTCCTTCTTTTAACCAAGCACCTAATGCGCGCATCGCCGGATTTCCGAGCGGAATCGTGCGCTCTTTATTTCCTTTACCGATCACGCGAATAGTGTTTCGCTCGTAATCAATATCTTGTAGATCAAGACCGCAGAGTTCAGAGACGCGGGCTCCACTGGCGTAGAGGACTTCCACCATCGCACAATCACGTTTGGATAGCGGACCATCCTCTTCGGCAACTCGCGTTGCAAGGGCATCCATAGCAAGTCCGGCATCGGCAACGTTTAATACATCTGGCAATGTGCGCGCACCTTTAGGAGTCGCAAGCGTTGCACCGACATCTTTTGCCAGGTAACCCTTCTTGGTTGCCCACTTAGTAAATAAGCGAATAGAAACCGCGCGCCGCGAAAGTGTGGTGCGCGCTCCCCCTTTAACCTGTTGATTGGCTAGCCAGGAGCGAATGTGCGATAACTCAAGCTTTGAAAAATCAGTTACATCTAATTTTTCTAGATGCTCGAAGAAAGAATCCAGGTCGCCTAAGTAGGCGCGAATTGTGTGGGCGGAAAGGTTGCGCTCGGATTCGAGGTATTTCAGAAAGGCGTCGCGAATTTCGCTAAGTGCAACGCTTCCCATGCGTTAAAGGTTACTCGGGTTTGCGACCTTGGCGCAGTAAGCCGAAGGTAACTGCATCTTCAAGTGCCATGGCAGATGCGGCGATAACGTTTTCGTGAACGCCAACGGTGTTCCACTCACCTTTGCCATCTGAAGTTTCTACAAGTACGCGGGTGATCGCACCTGTGCCAAGGCGACCTTCGAGGATACGTACTTTGTAATCAGTAAGTTCGAGAACTTCGAGTTCTGGATACAACTGCTTTAGACCAGAGCGAAGCGCGTTATCGAATGCGTTAACTGGACCATTTCCTGAACCAGAGCAAGAAATTTCTTTTCCTTGTGCGGTAACAGTGACATCAGCTTTGGTGACGATGCTCTGATCTTCAGCGCGTTCAACTGTAGTTTTCCAGTGATCAATTTTGAAGAACGATGGACGTTTGCCAGAGATTTCTTCATGCAATAAAAGTTCAAATGAAGCATCGGCTGCTTCGAATGTGAAGCCGCGAGATTCCATCTCTTTCACGCGATCAACGATGCGACCAACAAGTTCGCGATCGCCACCAAGATCAACGCCGAGCTCTTGCGATTTAAGTTCAATAGATGCGCGACCGGCCATATCTGAAACCAGCATGCGCATATCGTTTCCGACAGATGCTGGATCTTCATGTTGATACAAGAATGGATCGACTTTGATTGCAGAGGCATGAAGACCCGCCTTGTGCGCAAAAGCGGATACTCCGACGTATGGCTGACGAGCTGAAGGTGAAATATTGGTTACTT
>JAXITH010000210.1:0-2026 GCA_034680185.1 Candidatus Planktophila sp. | reverse complement strand
CCATCAGAATGTTCTTCTAACTTGGCTCGCTTTGATGCGATGCGTTACGGCTTGCGCACTGGTGATGTCGATGGCGCTTCGGCTGAATCGGTAATGAACTCAACTCGCGAAGCGGGCTTTGGCCGCGAAGTTAAGCGCCGCATCATCCTCGGCACATACGCGCTCTCATCTGGTTACTACGATGCTTACTACGGCAGCGCCCAGAAGATCCGCACCTTGATTATTGAAGATTATAAAAAGGCATTTACTCAGGCTGATGTTTTGGTTTCTCCAACATCGCCAATTACCGCTTTTAAGATTGGTGAAAAATCTGAAGATCCAATCGCTATGTACTTAGCCGATGTAGCAACGATTCCGGTAAACCTTGCTGGTATTTGCGGAATGAGCTTGCCAGCAGGTTTAGCCGATGAAGATGGTTTGCCAGTTGGTTTCCAAATCATGGCGCCAGCGATGCAAGATCAGCGTCTTTATGAAGTTGGCGGAGCGCTAGAAGCAGCGTTGGTAAGCAAATGGGGCGGACATTTAATTGACCAAGTTCCAGCTTTGGGAGGTAGCAAGTAATGGCTATTTCCTATGACGATGTAATTGCAAAGTACGAGCCGGTACTCGGTCTAGAAGTTCACGTTGAACTCAATACCGCATCAAAGATGTTCTGTTCTTGCAGCACCACATTCGGCGCAGAACCAAATACCCAAACTTGTCCGGTTTGTTTGGCTCTTCCTGGTGCGCTGCCGGTTGTAAATGCAACTGCGATCGAATCGACGATCAAGATTGGCTTGGCGCTTAACTGTCAGATCGCGCCTTACAGCCGCTTTGCTCGCAAGAACTATTTCTATCCAGATATGCCTAAGAACTTCCAGATTTCACAATACGACGAACCAATCTGTTTCGATGGTTATGTCGATGTAGAAATTGAAACCGAAGAAGGCCCAAAGCAATTCCGTATCGAAATCGAACGTGTTCATATGGAAGAAGACCCCGGAAAGTCACTTCACGTGGGTTGCGCAACGGGTCGTATCCATGGCGCTGAATACTCGCTCCTTGATTACAACCGCGCCGGTATTCCATTAGTTGAAATTGTTACCAAGATTGTTCCGGGCACCGGCAAATATGCTCCAGAAGTTGCCAAAGCTTATGTTGCTGAGCTCCGCGATATCTTGCGTGGCCTAAAGGTTTCTGATGTAAAGATGGAGCAAGGATCTCTTCGTTGCGATGCCAACGTCTCACTTCGCTTAATCGGTTCTGATGTTCTCGGCACTCGCTCTGAAACCAAGAACGTAAACTCACTTCGTTCAGTAGAACGTGCGATTCGCGGTGAGATGATCCGCCACGCAGAACTTCTTAATGATGGCAAGAAAGTTAAGCAAGAGACCCGCCACTTCCAAGAAGACACTGGGCTTACTCGCTCTGGTCGCTCAAAGGAGCAAGCCGAGGATTACCGATATTTCCCAGAACCAGATCTAGTGCCAGTTGCACCAGATGCTGCGTGGATCGAAACCCTTCGCACACAATTGCCAGAGCGCCCTTCGCTGCGCCGCAAGCGTTTGAAAGAAGAATGGTCAGTCCCAGATAAAGAAATGGCAGCGATGATTAACGCTGATGTTCTAGATATTGTTGAAGCAACCGTCTTGCTTGGCGCAGAACCAACAAAAGCACGCACTTGGTGGCTTGGTGAAATTTCCCGTATTGCAAACGAAAAAGATTCTGCAATTCAAGACCTTGCAATCACTCCCGCTGATGTTGCTGAAATCGTCGCGCTAGTGGCTGCTGGCGAACTCACCGATAAGTTGGCGCGCCAAGTTGTAGAAGGTGTAATCGCTGGTGAAGGAAAGCCTTCTGAAGTTGTCGCAAAGCGCGGTATCAAAGTCGTTAACGATGATGGCGCACTGATGGCAGCGATTGAAAAGGTTTGTGCAGAACAAGCAGAGACTGCAGATAAAGTCCGCAATGGTCACGTTCCTGCAGCGGGTGCTTTGATCGGTGCGGTCATGAAAGAGACAAAGGGCCAAGCAGATGCTGCTCGAGT
>JAXITH010000209.1:0-2042 GCA_034680185.1 Candidatus Planktophila sp. | reverse complement strand
GCGATCACGTGTTCTCGTGCGGGGGCGCAACCTCCTTACAAGCACGAGCTCGCAAAACTCTAAGAGGGAAACTCATGCAATATATCGATGATGCAGAATTTCAAATCGCAATTGATTTAGATAACGGTGCGCGCATTACATCGATCACTTGGCGCGATCTGCAATTTGCAGTTCCTTATCGTGGATCACCCTTGACAAGTGGTTGGTATCCAATGGGTCCATGGGCTGGTCGTGTGCGCGATGGAATCATGTTTGGTGCAGATGGTGAAGAGATTCAGCTGCCGACAAATATCGCTTCTCCTCACGCGATTCATGGATTTGGCTTTGTTTCTTCATGGCAAGAAATTGGTCCGGGACGTTCTTTGTTGCATCTGCCAAAGCCTTATGGTGGCGCAACTATTGAACAAACTATTGAAGTTTTAGATGATGCTGTTCGTTGGTCACTTGAATACGATCCTGGTGATTGCACTTTGCCGGCATGGCTTGGAATGCATCCATGGTTTGCGCGCGACTTAGATCGTGGCAGCAGCGCAGAGCTTGAATTTAAGGCGGCGAAGATGCTCAAACGCGATGACGAGGGCATGCCGTTAAATGAGTTAATCACGCCAACTGCAGGGCCTTGGGATGATGCATTTACCGAGATTCAAGGCGTTCCAGCGATTGTCTGGGAAGACTGTGCGCGCATTGATATCGAATCCGATGCCCCATGGTGGGTTGTTTACAACGAAGATCCAGATGGAATCTGCGTGGAACCGCAGACCGCACCTCCTGATGCGCAGAACTTGGGCATAAGTGGCGAGCATTACATCGAAGCGCTCTTTGTATTTTCCGAAGGTTAATTAGAGAAACGTAGGATTGGGATATGTCTACACAAATCGATCGTGGTCGTTTAGCGCAGCTTCGTAAAGTTGAAGAAGAGCGTTTTCTTGCAACGCATAAGAAGAGCGCAGAAGCATTTGCTGATTCACAGAAGGTGATGCACGAGGGTGTGCCGATGTCATGGATGGCTAAGTGGCCAGGTGCACATCCGGTTTTCGTAAAGGAAGCAAAGGGCGCGAAGTTCACTGATATCGATGGCAATACTTATATTGATTTCTGTTTGGGCGATACCGGTTCGATGACTGGCCACTCACCAGATGCAACGATTGCTGCGATTAAACGTCAGGCGGATATCGGTATCACTTCTATGTTGCCAACCCTTGATGCAGCCGTTGTTTCGAAGGAACTTGCTTCGCGTTTTGGTCTGCCAAAGTGGCAATTTACAGTGACTGCAACTGATGCGAATCGCCACGTTATTCGCTACTGCCGTTTAATTACCGGCCGCAGCAAGATAATCGTTATCGATCGTTGTTATCACGGAAGCGTTGATGAAACTTTTGCAACGCTTGATGACGCCGGAAACACGGTAAAGCGCGAAGGAAACCTCGGCGCACCAGTTGACCTCGATGTCACAACTCGCGTAGTCGAATTCAATGATTTAGCGGGCATGGAGGCTGCGCTAAAGCATGGTGATGTTGCGGCAATATTGATGGAACCTGCGATGACTAACGTAGGAATTGTTCTTCCTGAAGATGGTTATCTATTTGCGGTGCAAGATCTTGCCAAGAAGTACGGCGCACTGTTGATTATTGATGAGACTCACACAATTTCTGTTGGTCCTGGTGGAATGACGCTAGATCTTGGCCTAAAGCCTGATTTCTTAACTATTGGCAAGGCAATTGCTGGCGGTATTCCAGTTGGCACATTCGGAATGACTGATGATGTTGCAAATTCAATTAAGAAGTTAGTTGAGCTAGAAATCATCGATACCGGCGGAATAGGAAGCACTTTGGCGGGAAATGCGATGTCACTTGCTGCTATGCGTGCAACGTTGAGTGAGGTATTAACGGCTGCTGCATTTAAAGAGATGATCGCACTCGGTGATCGCTGGAGCGATGGCGTTGACGCGGCGATTGCTGAATTTGATTTGGATTGGCACTGCAACCGTTTAGGTGCGCGCGGTGAGTACATCTTTAAAGGTAAGGCGCCGCGCACAGGTCGCG
>JAXITH010000208.1:0-2057 GCA_034680185.1 Candidatus Planktophila sp. | reverse complement strand
GCCTGTGCAAGAACTGTTGCTGTTGTTGTTCCATCGCCTGCGACATCATCTGTCTTCTTGGCAACTTCCTTAACTAGTTCTGCACCAATTTTTTCCCAAGGATCATCGAGTTCGATCTCTTTGGCGATTGAAACGCCGTCGTTAGTAATTGTTGGGGCGCCCCACTTCTTCTCGAGGACGACGTTACGTCCACGAGGGCCAAGGGTTACCTTGACTGCATCGGCAAGAACGTTCATTCCACGCTCTAGGCCACGGCGGGCTTCTTCATTAAAGGCGATCTGCTTTGCCATCTAATTACTCCTCTTATATATAACTACGTTGTTTAGAACTTTGGATAGGGCCGCTTGGGGTTATCACTCGCGGCCTGTGAGTGCTAATGGCAAGGGTAATAGGGAGTAAAGGCCTGCGCAAAACGAGAGTTTTGAGCGCGAAGAGATGGCGCAAAACGAACGATATGAGCGGGGTTTTTTGGGGATTAAGAGCGGGCTGAGCGGGCCTGCATGCGTACTTCACGGAGGCGGCGAAGGCGCTTTACCAGCATTGGAGAGGCCTCAAGGGCATCGTCACGATCGATGAGATCGTTGAGAAGTTGGTAGTAACGAGGGGCGCTGAGGTCAAAGAGTTCTTTAATAGCGCTCTCTTTAGCGCCAGCAAAGCGCCACCAATTTCTTTCGAAGTCGAGGATACGACCTTCAAGATCGGTGAGGGTTGACCCTTGTGTTGATGGGTTCTCTAGCGCAGACATATTGCATATCTTAAAGAGTCCCTATGACAAAGTGTGGGAGGTTGCCTGACTTTTTCTTGCTTCCTTCTCAATATTTCGAAGCATCGTAGGAAAGATAAAGAAGTGAAATGGCGAAACGATGTACCAATAAAGCTGGCCACCTAATCCGCGGGGCGCAAAGAGCGCATCCTGAGATACATAAGTTCTGCCGTCTCGAACTTCTAGATTGAATTCCAACCATGCTTTACCGGGCAAGACCATTTCGGCATAGAGCTTCAGTCGTTTCTCTTTCTCAAGTTCTTCTACACGCCAGAAATCCAAACTGTCACCGATACGCAAAAAGCGAGGATCACGACGGCCGCGACGAAGTCCTACGCCGCCAACAAACCGATCGAGTAATCCGCGCAAGTACCAGAGCCAACCTGATCCGAACCAACCATGTTCGCCGCCGATTGCTTCGATTTGTTGCCAGAGAAATTTAAGCGGAACATCGGTTGAAATCTCGCGATGGTCTTTTAAAGTTAACTCGCCTGCCCAATCAGGATCGCCCTGCGCTTTCTGCCATGGCGCAGTCGGGAAAGCTGCATCAGACCAACGTGTATTTACTTGATTCTGCGTTGTTTTATTGAGAGCTAACTCAATTGCTTGCGCAACTGTTAAAAGTCCTTCTGCAGGAGGTGCGATCAGTGAATCAATGCTCTTATTTTTATCGACAACCACTTCGCTGATTAGCGATTCAACAAGTGGTCGGGCCAGCGAAGTAGGAACCGGAGTAACAAAGCCAATCCAGAGGCTAGAAAGTTTTGGGGTCAGAACAGGAACCTGGATAATTTTTCTCTTACGTAAACCTGAAATAGCAGCAAAGCTCTGCATCATCTTGGCATATGTAACGACTTCAGGGCCACCGATATCGCGTACTTCATTGACCGGCTTCTTTAAATTTGCACATGCCCGCAAGTAGTACAGGACATCGCGAATCGCAATTGGCTGGGTGCGATTAGATACCCACTTGGGCGTGGTCATAATCGGCAATCTATGTGTGAGGTGGCGCAACATCTCAAAGGATGCCGAACCTGAACCGATAATGATGCCGGCACGAAGTTCAAGAACCGGTGTTGATCCTGTTGCTAATTGCGCACCGGTATTCATTCGTGATGTTAAGTGGCGACTTCGATTTTCATCATTTGCGATTCCACCCAAATAAACAATCTGCGCAATTTTTGCTCGCTCTGCTGCCTGCGAGAAACCAAAAGCCATGGCAGATTCAATATCTCCGAAATCTGTTGCCACATTGATTGAGTGAAGTAAGTAGTAAGCAGTATGCACATCAGCG
>JAXITH010000207.1:0-2090 GCA_034680185.1 Candidatus Planktophila sp. | reverse complement strand
TTATCGCCTTCTTTGCCCTGATTATCTACACCGCGTTCATGAGCAAAATTCCAATACTTTTACTCTTCAAGCGCGCGCTGATCGAAATTCCTTTTGTCTTCTTCGCCATCCTGATGCCATTTTTTGGCGAAGGTGAAAAGTTTTCAATCTTCGGTCTAATGGTTTATCGCGACGGATTACTAGCCGGCACATCAATCGTTGTTAAAGGCACCCTCGGCGTATTAGCTGCTGTGATCCTTTCAACCACAACAACTGCGCGCGAGATTCTGCGCGGACTCGAAAAGTTAAAACTTCCAATGATTATGGTTCAGATCGCATCATTTATGTTGCGTTACATCAACGTCATCAGCGATGAGATGGAGCGCATGAAAGTAGCCCGCGAATCGCGCGGCTTTATTGCAACAGGCATTAAGCACTGGAAGGTTCTTGCCACCGCTGCTGCCGCACTTTTCATTCGCTCATACGAACGCGGCGAACGTGTTCACCTAGCAATGCTCTCTCGTGGATTCGATGGCGCACTTCCATCGATCGACACTCACCCCGTAACACCTAAGCAATGGGCAACAGCACTATCAATTCCATTCCTTGCACTTATCGCTTCAATTTCCGCATCACTGATTGGTTGGTAGAAATGTCTAACGTCCCAAGCCTGCAAATCACCGAACTGGCATTTGCTTATCCCGATGGTAATCAAGCCCTCTACGGCGTAAACCTGACAATTCAAAAAGGTGAACGCGTTGCACTGCTTGGTCCAAATGGCGCCGGCAAGACAACTCTTGTTATGCACATGAACGGAATTCACCCAACGATGCAGGGTGAAGTACGTATTTCAGGAGAACTAGTTGATAGCAAGAATAAAGAATCTCTCAAAGCCATTCGCTCAAAAGTAGGAATCGTTTTTCAAGATCCCGATGATCAGTTGTTTATGCCTACCGTTGGCGAAGATGTTGCTTTCGGTCCTTACAACATGGGACTTCGCGGCGATGAGTTAAATAAAGTAGTTGCAGATGCCTTAACCCAAGTTGGGATGCTCGATTTCATCGATCGTCCGCCACATCACCTTTCCTTCGGACAGCGTCGCCGCGTAGCGGTAGCAACAGTGCTGGCAATGAAGCCTGAAATCCTGGTCTTAGATGAGCCTTCATCCAACCTAGATCCAGCTAGCCGCCGCGAACTGGCCGATATCTTGCGATCACTGGATATCACGATCGTCATGGTTACTCACGATCTTCCTTACGCCTTCGAACTCTGCGAGCGTTCGGTAATTCTCTCTGGCGGCATCATCGTCGCCGATGACAACACCGGCAAGATCCTTAACGATGAAAGCCTTTTGAAATCGCACCGGTTAGAACTGCCGGTTGGATTTTCATTTAAGTAAGGGAAGTTTTATCCGCTGTTGACCAATGGCTGCGCCCAATAAAACTATTAGCGCTCCAACTGGTTCGTACCAGTAAATACTTTCTTGCAAAAAGATCACGCCAACAATTACGGCGACCACCGGAGTTAAGTAAGTAACGCTGCTTGCAATCGCGCTTCCTGCAAGTGCCATAACCTTAAAGTTCCAGATATATGCAAAGCCACTACCAAATACGCCAAGTGCGATCATCGCAAAAACCGGGGCGGCTTGATACTCATACTTTTCAATGCCGTTATATATAAAGAATGGAAGCAAGGTCAGCGCGCCCAGCGTTACTTGGCCTGCTGCGATTGATTCAGGCGCCAATTTATGTGGCAACACAAAGCGGCGGGAATACGGGAATGAGAATCCATAACAAGTAACAGCGGCAAGCAAAATCAAAATAGCCCAGAGCGGATTATCACCAAGGCCCTTCCATGCACCCAGGACTGTTAGCACTCCAGTAAACCCAATGAGAATGCCGACCACTTGATACAGCTTCGGTTTTTCATCTCGGGTTACAACCATTATGGCTAGCAAAGTCATCAACGGAGTGACCGCATTAATAATTCCTGCAAGAACTGAAGTCACTTCTGTTTCAGCCAGAGCGAAGAAGACGCCAGGAAGAACATTTAGCAGCAATGAAACGACCCAGAGGTGAAACAAAAGACTCTTCGATTTTGGAAGCGCAATG
>JAXITH010000206.1:0-2121 GCA_034680185.1 Candidatus Planktophila sp. | reverse complement strand
CTTCAGCTGCGATGATCGCGCTTGGTTACCCAGGTGAAATTTCAAACGATCAGAACACACAGGTTCTATACGGTGTTCTTTCAACACTTCCATTCCTATACATCCTCTACGTATTGTTCGTAGAGCTTGGTAAGTCACTTGATCGCCAACCAGAAGGTGTTGCAGCAACAGTAGGTCGCTTGCGCATGCTTCTAATCGCGACATGGGGCGTATACCCAGTTGCCTACATCCTAGGTATGGGCGAAGGAATGGCTTCAGCTAACCAGTTCGTAAGCGTTCAGGTTGGTTACACCATTGCTGACGTTCTAGCTAAGTGCGTATTCGGTCTAACAATTTTGAAGATCGCACGCATGAAGTCTGTAGCAGAAGGAATGAAGGACGATCACTAATCGTCTGATAAATAGTTAAAGTTAAAGGGGCGTCGGGAAACCGGCGCCCCTTTAATATTTGTAGGATAGGGATATGACTGAAGCGAAGATTTCCAAATACGTTCTTAACAATTATCGAATGGTCAGCTATTTGCTGATCGCCGTCGGACTAATCAATATGCGTTATCAAACAGGCAAAGATGGCGTCCTAAATAACTCTCTGGCGATAATCATTCCGGGAGCGGTGATGCTTCTTCTGACATTTATAAAAGGCGCACATAGCGCTCTGGCGCGACGCGAAGTAATTGCGCTACTTGCGGTATTAGGTGGAGCGCTCGTTTTCTGGGCGATTACTAATTAACTAGTTCTTTCTCGGTTAACAAAATCTAGTTATTTCCTGAAAGAGATATCGCTCTTCTTCATCGCAGTAATCAAGATTCGAATCGCGTTTGGTCCCATGCCATGCAGATCTTTAATGGCATCGAGTGAGTACTTTCTTAAATCACTTACTTTGTATAACCCTTCATCGATTAGCGCTCTCCGAGCCGGAGCGCTGAGCCCGATTTCTACCCACGCGCCATCGACTGCGGCGTAAGCTTCTAAATCAACTTCACCTTGAGTGACTGCGCAATTTGAATTTTTCTTGGCTTCACGGCGCGCTGCCGCTTCTCGCATAATTTTGGCTTGCGTCATCTTTATCTTTGCCCGCGATTGTTTAGCCACAATTAAATATTAACCTGCTGGTGCGGGAGGCGGGACTTGAACCCGCACGCCGAAGCACAAGTTCCTAAGACTTGCGTGTCTGCCATTTCACCACTCCCGCTGGAGCGTCACGAGAGAAATTTCGAACTCGTGTGATGGTTCATAGATTAGAGGTAAGCACGCCTTATGCAAAATTGCCGCTGCGGTAACCTTGCCTGGTGAGTTCGCATTCTGATCTATTAGCTGCCCAAATCCAGGGTGCAATCTCGCGCGCCATTGAGCGCGGAGAGCTGGTCGGAGAAGTGCCTAAGGCGATCCCGCTTGAGCGCCCAAAAAATCGCGATCACGGGGACTACGCATCATCCATTGCTTTACAACTGGCCAAACCAGCAGGAAAGAATCCGCGTGAAGTTGCCGAACTCTTAAAGAAAGATCTGGAACAACTTCCTGAAGTCGCTGAAGTAAATATCGCAGGGCCAGGTTTTATCAACATCACTTTAAATCGCGCGAGCCAAGCAGATTTAGTGCGCACCATATTAACTGCGCAAAGTGGTTACGGCCGCGGGAGCGCTTTAGCTGGCGTGAAGATCAATTTGGAATTTATTAGCGCTAACCCAACTGGACCACTGCACTTAGGCCACACTCGTTGGGCAGCGGTTGGTGATGCGCTCGGACGGGTACTTAGCGCAGCCGGTGCAACAGTAACGCGCGAGTTTTACATTAACGATCGCGGAAATCAGATGGATCTATTTGGGCAATCTGTGCAAGCCGCCGCGTTAGGTGAAGCGATTCCGGAAGATGGCTATCAAGGCGATTACATAAAAGATTTAGCTACAGCTGTTGTCTCCCAGAATTCATCAATAACTAATCTACCCGCCGCCGAAAGATTAACTGCCTTTCGTGAAGCGGCATATCAACTACAACTCAAAGATCAACAGCGAGTTTTAGATACCTTCAGAACTCATTTTGATATTTGGTTCTCTGAACGCTCTCTTCACGACGGCGGCAGCGTTGAACACGGATTAGAGAAGCTGCGCAAGCAAGGACATGT
>JAXITH010000205.1:0-2133 GCA_034680185.1 Candidatus Planktophila sp. | reverse complement strand
GTTTAGCGGGCTGTACGGGCTTGCATGCGGGCTTCACGCAGGCGGCGAAGGCGCTTAACCAGCATCGGTGAGGCCTCGAGGGCATCTTCACGATCGATGAGGTCATTGAGTAATTGGTAATAGCGAGGAGCTGTGAGGTCGAAGAGCTCTTTAATTGCGGTTTCTTTCGCACCGGCAAAGCGCCACCAGTTACGTTCGAATTCAAGGATGCGTGATTCAAGGTCAGTCAAAGTAGAACCGACTGTCTCAGGATTTTCTAACGCAGACATATCGCAAATCTTAGGTGAGAGTTATGCAGAAGTGTGGGATTTACGGGCAGCTTTCACAATATTGCGGGCCATCGTCGGAAAGATAAAGAAGTGGAATGGTGAAACTACATACCAATAAATCTGGCCACCTAATCCGCGAGGTTCGAAGAGGGCATCTTGAGTAAGAACAGTCTTTCCATCTTTAACTTCTAGATGAAATTCCAACCACGCTTTTCCAGGAAGAATCATTTCGGCATAGAGACGTAGATGCTCTTGTGGAATAAGTCCTTCCACGCGCCAAAAATCTAAACTGTCACCAATACGTAAATGATCAGGATCGCGACGTCCGCGACGAAGTCCCACGCCACCAACCATGCGATCAAGTAAGCCGCGTAAGAACCATAACCATCCAGAACCGAACCATCCGCGACTTCCGCCGATACCTTCAATCTGTTCCCATACAAATTTCAGTGGAACATCCGTTGTAATTTCGCGATGGTCCTTAAGAGTTAACTCACCAGCCCAATCAGGATCGCTCTGTGCTTTCTGCCAAGGCGCAGTTGGAAATGCGGCATCAGACCACCGTGTAGAAACTGAATTTTCCGCAGTGCGAGTAAGGGCCAAGTGAATCGCTTGTGAAACTGTCAGCAAACCTTCGGCAGGGACAGGAATTAAATCGTTGATGCTCTTTCTTGGATCTGCAACAACTTCACTAATGAGTGACTCAACAAGTGGACGTGCAAGGGATGTTGGAACGGGAGTTACAAAACCGATCCATAAACTTGAAAGCTTTGGCGTTAGCACCGGTACCTGAATAATGATGCGCTTTGGTAGCCCCGAGATATGTGCAAATTTCTGCATCATCTCTGAATACGACATTACCTCTGGTCCCCCGATATCGCAGACGCGATTCTGTGGCTCCTTCAAATTTGCAACGTTACGCAAGTAGTACAGAACATCGCGGATAGCGATTGGCTGAGTCCGGTTAGAAACCCACTTCGGCGTAGTCATAATCGGCAGGCGGTGAGTTAAATGGCGCAGCATCTCGAAAGATGCAGAACCAGATCCAATAATGATTCCTGCGCGAAGTTCCAGAACTGGCACTGATGTGGATGCAAGTTGAATACCTGTATTCATACGCGATGCAAGGTGGCGGCTGCGATTTTCATCGTTAGCAATTCCACCTAGGTAAACAATCTGCTTAACGCCGACTTTCTCTGCCGTATGTGCAAAGTCGTGCGCCATCTTCGCTTCAACATCTTCAAAATCTGTTGCAACGTTGATTGAGTGCAGTAAGTAATACGCCGTATGAACACCGGTTAGCGCTCGTTCGAGATCTTGCACATTGCTTGCATTACCTTCGCAGATTTCTACCTGCGAGCTCCATTCGTGGCCCTGAATCTTCTTTGCATCGCGCACCAGCACGCGCACACGCTTCTTATCTTCGAGTAATACCTGAACCAAGCGACCGCCAACATAACCGGATGCACCAGTGACGAGATAGAGACGATCCTGATTCTGCATATTCATGTATGTCAGCCTAGACTTAGGAGATGGCGACTTCTACTCAAAAAGGCTCAAAGCTGCCGAAAGTTGTAATTCTCGGCGCAGGCTTTGGTGGCTTAGGTGCTGCAAAAGCACTCGCCGGAAAAGCTGATGTCACAGTCGTCGACCGCCACAACTTCCAAACTTTCTTACCGTTGCTCTATCAGGTATCAACTGCCGGACTTGCAGCCGATCACGTTGTTCACCCTGTGCGCGGTGCACTTCGCGACTCTGGTGTGAAGTTCCGTATGGGTTCACCGATTTCGGTTGATCACAAGAATAAATCTGTAAAGCTAGATTCGTCAGAGACTCTCGATTTCGATCATCTGATTGTCGCCCT
>JAXITH010000204.1:0-2153 GCA_034680185.1 Candidatus Planktophila sp. | reverse complement strand
AAGTGCTAGCCAAGTTTCATTTCCATAGCGTCCATAACCAACAGCTCCACCTGCAACAAAAGTTGAGTTGAGAGATATAGGTTGATTTAAGGCGCTATCTGGACCAACAGTTGGACGACCAGCGGTAATTGCAATCGTCTCTGGGCTTAGCTCTTTATCCGATTTCATAGAGCAAGCCTAATAGTCACTTAGCCTTTTGACAGCACAGCCATTGCAGCGTTGTGACCTGCAATACCGCTGACTCCTCCTCCGCGACGGGCTCCTGCTCCAGAAAGGAAGATACGCGGATCATCTGTTTCAGATCCCCAGGTGAGTTTGGCGGTCTCAGTTCCATCAATAAATGGGAAATCTAAGTCGCGATGGAAGATATTCCCACGCGGCAGGCCGAGATCGTTTTCGAGATCTAGCGGTGATTTTGCTTCTATAGCAAGGGACCCGTCGCTAGAGACTGCAAGAACAGATTCGATTGGTTCTGCCAAATATTGATTGAGGCTATCGATCGCTGCTTGTTTAGCGATCGCCTTAGCGCCTTCGGGGTCCTTATCAAATAGCGCCGCAGGTGTGTGCAATCCGAAGAGAGTAAGAGTGTGAAAACCACGTTGGCTAAGTTCAGGAGAAAGAATTGTTGGATCGGTCAAAGTATGGCAATACATCTCAAGCGGTAGATCACTTGGAATAACGCCAGATTTAGCAACTTGGTATGAATTTTCAAGTTGTGAATAACTCTCATTAATATGAAATGTTCCAGCGAAAGCTAACTTTGGATCCATTCCGGATTTCAAATCTGGTAACTTGGAAAGCAACATATTGATCTTCATCTGCGAACCTTCAAGCGACTTCGGTGCGCTAATTCCGCGTAATTTAGCCAAGGTTTGTGGCGCTCCCGCGAAGAGTAGATCCTGGCCAGTGAACTTAACGCCTTCTGAAGTGGTCACAGAAACGCCGTTGGCACTTGAATCTATTTCAGAGATATATGAATTTAATTGAATCTCTACGCCATTTAATTTAGCGACGCGGTTTAACTCGATAACTAGCGCGCCCATTCCACCTTGAGGAACACGCCATTGACCTGTGCCGTTTCCGATCAAGTGATACAAGAAACAACGGTTGGCCTGCAAATCATCAGCTGAGACAAATGTCCCGATTAGCGCATCTGTTAGCGCAACTCCGCGGACCACATCATCTTCGAATCGTTCTTTGATAACTTCGCCGATAGGACGTTCCATTAAATATTTCCAAACACTTGGAAGTCCGATTTCAGCTTTCAAGCTTTCTGCAGATTTCAGTGGCTGCAACATAAATGGCGCGATACGAACAGCGAGTTCAGCGATCTCGTTGTAAAAATCCTGCCATGCCTGGCCTTCACGATCGCTGCCTGTTAACTTGCGAAAATCTTCTGCGGTTCGTTCGTCCCATCGCTGTGAGATAAGTAGCCCTGCATCTGTGCCGCCTTTTTTATAAGGCGTATATGAGGCAATGGAACGCTCTAAAGTTTTGAAATTAATTCCTAGGTCGGCAACTATCTGATCTGGCAATAGCGAAACCAGGTATGAGTACCGAGATAATCTCGCGTCATATTCGGGGAATGGGCGAACGCTGGTTGTGGCACCACCTAGTTCAGATGCGCCTTCTAAAAGCACAACGCTTTTTCCCGCTTTTGCTAGATATGTCGCTGCGACTAAACCGTTGTGGCCACCGCCCACGACTATGGCATCGTATTTCTTATCTGCGCTCATATTTGATTTAGAGCACTCGTGCAATACGTTCGAAAGCTTCAGTGATAATTGATGGACTAGTCGCAAAATTTAGGCGCACAAAATCTTTACCGAGCTCGCCGTAGATATGCCCTGGGTTGAAAGCGACTTTGGCGCGTTCAATAAGCGCTGCCCCTGGGTCTTCACCCAGATTCAACTTACTTACATCTAGCCACGCCAAGTAAGAACAATGTGGGATCGAATAACTAATTGCTGGAATTCGCGAGTCGATGAGATTAGAAATCAAATTTCGATTTTGGTCGAGTTGTTCGAGAGCCAAATCCAACCAAGGCTCGCCCTTTTCAAAAGCTGCAACAGTGGCAAAGGCTCCGAGAAGAGATGCGCGGTAATGCATCGCAGGTGGCAACTCATTTAACTTTTCATGCATCTTTTCATTTT
>JAXITH010000203.1:0-2202 GCA_034680185.1 Candidatus Planktophila sp. | reverse complement strand
TATCGCAGGTGGTTGGATCAAGAATCCGATGATCGCTAGCGCCAAGAAGAAACAATTTGGAAGTTATAAAGTCTCTGATGCAACTGAAGCCGGTGCCACCGGTGCGGCGCAATTTGCAGGTATTGCAGCGGGGATTTTTAAGCTAAAGATTTAATTACTTGTACTGCTCGAGAGTCCAAGCGCGTACTCCGCCGGCCACACCTGCAGCATTTGGCACGATAACAACTTCATCGCCCATACGGTCTAGATCTGCCTGGCGAATACAACGTGCATTACCGCCACCGATATAGAGGCGATCCCACATAAATACTGGGCGGAGTTCATCGACCATGGCGCGGATACGACGTGACCAGAAAGCATTTCCGAGACGGCGACGTTCGTGCTCGCCGATCCAAGTGTCATAAGTTGTGGCGCGACGAACTGGGGCGTGTGAAAACTCAATATGAGGTGAAAGCGAACCACCATAGAAGATTGCAAAGCCAAGTCCTGTGCCCAAAGTGATCACAACTTCATAACCAGAACCAGAGATAATTCCTGCGCCGTGAACTTCGGCATCATTTAATACGCGAGTAGGCATAGCAAGTTTCTTGGTCAAGGCGTTCTGCATATCAAACCCGCTCCATTGTTCTTGGAGTTCTGGATCGATCTTGGTGCGCGGGCCAGCCTTGGTCATGTAATGCGGAGTGGAGATAACTACGCCGTGACGAATCATTCCGGGCATACCGACAGTTGCGCGGTAAGTAGTTGGGAGTGAATCGGAGATTCCTTTTATCGTTTCGATAAAACGATCTGGTGAAAGCGGATAAGGCGTTTCAATTCTGCTCGGCTTTGAGTGCATCGTGCCCGATTCGTCGAGTACGCAACTCTTTAGAAAGAGCCCACCGCAGTCGACCGAGAGGGTTAAACGTTCATCATTTGCCATAGGCAAATTCTCCCACAATCGTTGCTACAACTGAAATTCGTATTTGATTGTGCTTATTTACCGCGTTGGCCGTAGATATTTTGATAACGGTCATACAACTTGTCAACGCTCTCTTGATCGATTAATTGCAGGTCACCCAAGGTCTTTGCGATCCAAGTTGTTTTCGCGACGTCTTCACACATCACTGCAGATTTCACTGCTGCAGTTGCATCTTTACCAATTGAAAATACTCCGTGATTTTTCATAATTACTGCTGAAGAACGGTGTCCTGTAAGGGTTTCAACTACACCTTTACCGATTGCATCGTTGCCGATTAGCGCAAATGGTCCAAGTGGAATTTCCCCACCGAACTCATCAGCCATTGCAGTTAGTGCACAAGGAATAGAACTATGAATTGCGCTCCAAGCTGCTGCGTAATTTGAATGCGTATGAACCACTCCACCAACATCCTTCATGTGGCGGTAAATATAAGCATGTGTGTGAGTGTCACTTGAAGGAGAAAGTTCACCTTCCAAAACATTTCCATCAAGGTCGCAAATGATCATCTGTGATGGCTTCAAATCTTCATAACTAACACCACTTGGCTTAATCATGAAGCGCTTGCCGTCTGACATACGCTCAGAAACATTGCCGGCGGTCCAGGCGACTAAACCGTAACGCTGGAGATCAATATTTAACTTACAGACTTTATGGCGCAACTCTTTCTTGGAACTCATTACTTTCCTTCCGCAGATGTGAGCGCACGATCACGAATCGCACGAAGAGAATGCATCGCGCCGTTGTGGCCGAAGCTTTCATATAAATCGTTGTAGTGCTTGTAGAGCTCGTTATAGACCTTAGCGTTTGCGGGATTAGGTTGGTAACGCTCGCTTGCAACCCCACCCATTGCCGCAGCCGCTGTTTGAACATTTTTGTATGCACCTGCTGCTACAGCGGCGTGAATTGCAGAACCAAGTGCCGGTCCCTGCGCTGATTTAATAATTGTGATTGGCATATTTAAAACATCGGCATAGATCTGCATTACGAAACTGTTCTTGATCAGACCGCCAGCAGCAATAAATTCTTTAACCGGCACACCCGACTCGTTAAAGGTCTGCACAATTTTGCGCGCACCGTATGCGGTTGATTCAACGATGGCGCGATAAATTTCTTCTGGCTTCGTTGAAAGGGTTAAGCCCATGATCAAGCCAGATAACTGATGATCAACGAGCGTTGAACGGTTACCGCTCTGCCAATCAAGGGCCACCAATCCATGCGCGCCAACTGGTTGAGCGCTGGCT
>JAXITH010000202.1:0-2204 GCA_034680185.1 Candidatus Planktophila sp. | reverse complement strand
GGACTTGATTTCGATGAGAAGTATCGCAACCTCTCCTTTATCGGTGTGCTCGCTAAGCACATGTACTCGTAAGGACGGCGCTTTCGATAATGGAAAAGAAGAAAATTGATGGAAAGAATTTGCTGAAGAAAAAGTCAGCGAGCTCTACTAAGAACGAGAAGAAACCGGCCAAGAAGGCGCCTACTACGCGCGCTGGAAAATTCTTCCGCGGCCCACTTTTCTGGATCGTTGTTGCAATCTTGGCGATCACCGTCTTTGGACAAGTCACCGGTGCCGGAAACCGTTACACCGAAATCGGAACCTCACGCGCACTCGCGGCAATTTCACAATCAGAAGTTGAATCTGCAGTATTGGTTGACAAGTCACAGAAGATCCGCTTAATTCTTAAGCCAGGCGTCCTGATCAAGGGCGACAGCAAAGTTGAAGCGTCATACATTCTGCGCCAAGAACCAACGTTAATCGATGCTTTAAGCGCAAATGCACCTACTAAAGGCTGGACTGTAGAAGTTCCTTCGCAGTCACTGCTCGTCTCATTCTTATTCTCGATCTTCCCAATCCTTTTAATTGGGCTCTTGTTCTTCTTTCTTATGTCGGGAGCGCAAGGCGGAAATCGCGTCTTCTCATTTGGAAAATCTCGTGCGAAATTACAAGATAACGACATTCCGCAAAATACCTTCGCCGATGTCGCAGGTGCCGACGAAGCAATCGCTGAACTTGAAGAGATTAAAGATTTTCTCGCCAACCCACCTAAGTACGCGTTGCTTGGCGCAAAAATTCCTAAAGGCGTACTTCTCTACGGCCCTCCCGGAACAGGTAAGACACTTCTTGCTCGTGCAGTCGCTGGCGAAGCAAAGGTTCCTTTCTATTCAATTTCTGGTTCTGATTTCGTTGAAATGTTCGTTGGCGTTGGTGCAGCTCGCGTACGTGATTTATTTGCGCAAGCGAAAACCAATGCGCCAGCAATTATCTTCGTTGATGAAATCGATGCCGTTGGTCGCCAACGTGGTGCAGGTATGGGTGGCGGTCACGATGAACGCGAACAAACCCTTAACCAACTTCTTGTTGAGATGGATGGATTTGAAACTGGTGGCCAAGTTATCTTGATCGCTGCAACCAACCGTCCTGATGTTCTAGATCCTGCGCTCTTGCGTCCCGGTCGCTTCGATCGTCAGATCGCAGTTGATCGCCCAGATCTAAAGGGCCGTGAAGAAATTCTTAAGGTGCATGCCAAGACCAAGCCACTTTCTGATGAAGTTGATCTAATCAATTACGCACGTCGCACTCCAGGATTTACCGGTGCAGATCTGGCAAACGTGCTTAACGAAGCAGCGCTATTGGCTGCTCGCGAAGAGAAGAAGGTAATTTCAAATAGCCAGATCGATGAGGCTATTGATCGCGTAATGGCTGGTCCGCAGCGTAAATCAAGGCTTATGTCTGATGAAGAACGTCGCGTTACCGCTTATCACGAAGCTGGCCACGCACTTGTGGCGCATGCTCTTCCACACACTGACCCAGTTCATAAGATCACGATCATGCCGCGCGGTCGCGCACTTGGTTACACAATGGTTCTGCCAGATGATGACAAGTACTCAACAACGCGCAATCAGTTGTTAGATCAACTTGCATACTCACTTGGTGGTCGCGCTGCCGAAGAGTTAATTTTCCACGATCCATCAACTGGTGCTTCAAATGATATTGAAAAGGCGACAGCGCTTGCTCGTGCGATGGTCACCCAATACGGAATGACTGAAGCGATCGGCGCCATCAAACTCGGCGCAGATGCATCAGAACCATTTATGGGTCGCGACTACGGACATCAACGTGATTATTCTGAAAACGTTGCTGCAACAGTCGATGCTGAAATTCGCAAACTGATTGAAAATGCTCATCAAGAAGCCTTCGATATCCTCGTTGATAATCGCGCGACGCTTGATGCGATGGTTCTCGAACTTCTTGAGAAAGAGACTCTCAATAAAGAAGAGATCGCAGTTATCTTTAAGAAAGTTAACTCTTGGCCACGTCGTCAGGCTTGGACAGGTTCAGCAACTCGCATTCCTTCGCAACAGCCTCCAGTTGATGTGCCAGCGCGCGCTGCAGTCGAGCCAGTTGCTGAAAAGAAGCCATCACGCGTTCGTAAGACCGCTAAGAAAGATGTCGATCAAGAGTGAACGATGTAACTCCGGTTTCAATGGGGCCAGAAGATG
>JAXITH010000201.1:0-2224 GCA_034680185.1 Candidatus Planktophila sp. | reverse complement strand
GGTCAGCGTTTCCATGCGCCGGGTATTGCATCTCTGTCATAGTCGCATCTGCCATATTTGAATCAGAATGGGCGCTATTCCATTCCACGATACTTCGTGCGATGTGCTGTGCCGTAATTCCTAGATCGTTCATAATCTCTGCTCGCTTGGAGTGTTCAATAAATTCAAGCGGAATACCAATCGAATGAATTGGTGTTGCCAGGCCTGCCTCGCGGAACATCTCCGAGATAGAACTTGCAATTCCACCGTGCTTAATTCCATCTTCTAGCACGACCACGCTCTTGTAGCGCTGCGCCATTGTCACCAGTGAAGTCGGAAGCGGTTTTACCCAACGGGGATCGATAACGGTAACGCCAACTCCTTCACGGTAAGCCATTGATGCGGCTTCCACAGCGATAGAAGCCATCGCACCGATACTGACTAGCAGAACATCCGCGCTCTCACCGCGATAAAGCACATCAATGCCATCTCGACGTTCAAAAGCCGGGATATCACCTTGGACCGCGCCCTTTGGAAAACGCAGCATCGAAGGCGCATCGGAAATTGCAACGGCTTCTCTCAGAATTTCGCGTAAACGAGTTTCATCACGTGGTGCACCAACGTGCATTGTTGGCACGATGCCGGTAATCGCCAGATCCCAGATTCCGTGGTGCGAAGGTCCATCATCGCCAGTGATTCCGGCGCGATCTAAAACAAAGGTAACTCCTGCTTTATGCAATGCCACATCTAGAAGCACTTGATCAAAGGCGCGGTTTAAGAAGGTGGAGTAAAGGGCAACGACTGGATGTAGACCTGCATAAGCCATACCTGCCGCACTTGTGACTGCATGTTGTTCGGCGATACCAACATCGATAGTGCGTTCTGGAAATTCCTTTTCGAACTTATCTAAACCTGTTGGGCCAAGCATCGCTGCGGTGATTGCGACGATATCGCTACGTTCACGACCAAGTGCAAGCAACTCTTCAGAAAAAACTTTTGTCCAGCTAGTAACGCTCTTAGCAAGCGGTGCACCTGTCTCAGGGTCAACGATTCCAACGGCATGAAATTTTTCCGCCTCATCGGCAACAGCAGGTTGGTGGCCGCGGCCCTTCTCGGTTATGGCATGTACCAATACCGGTGCGCCATATTCCTTTGCTTTCGCTAAAGCCTTTTCTAGAGCAGCGATATCGTGGCCATCAATAGGACCCATGTATTTCAAACCTAAGTCTTCAAACATTCCTTGTGGGGCAACGATATCTTTGATGCCCTTCTTCATTCCGTGAAGAGTTTCATAGATCGGCGTACCAACAACTGGCGTTTTATGTAAAAACTCTTTACCCCAATCTAAGAAACGTTCATAACCGCGAGTAACGCGAAGTGTTGAAAGATAGGTAGCCAACCCGCCAATAGTTGGTGAATATGAACGCTCGTTATCGTTTACAACAATGACTAGATTGCGTTCTTCAGTAGCTGCGATGTTGTTAAGCGCTTCCCAAGACATTCCACCTGTGAGCGCGCCATCACCAACCACAACAACAACATGACGATCTCGTTGGCCGGTGCGCGAGAAGCCATATGAAATTCCATCTCCCCAAGAAAGGGCGGTGGAGGCATGAGAGTTTTCAATCACGTCATGATCACTCTCAGAGCGGCTTGGATAACCAGCTATTCCCCCGCGTTGGCGAAGTCCATCAAAATCACCAGCACGTCCGGTAAGAATTTTATGTACATAAGATTGATGGCCGGTATCAAAGAGCACTACATCGCGCGGTGAATCAAAGATGCGATGGATTGCCAGAGTTAACTCAACCACGCCTAAATTTGGACCGAGGTGGCCGCCAGTCTTGGAGACTTTTTCGACCAGGAAGTGACGAATCTCTGAACTTAACGCTTCAAGTTCGGCGCGATCCATCGCCTTAATATCTGCGGGACCTTTAATCGACTCGAGCACGTGCTTAGTCTAGTTAAGGTGCAGTGGATACGCGATATTTATGCGAGTACTAAGCGAGAAGAGATCAAACCCTGTGCGCCGCTACTGAAGTAGCTGACGGAGGACGTACTGCATGATCCCCCCATGGCGATAATAATCACCTTCGCCAGGCGTATCGATACGCACCTTGGCGGTAAATGTCTTATCCCCTGCAGTAACAGCTACTTCTTTAGGAATTCCTCCGCCGTTTAGCTCGGTGATTCCAGAGATTGCAAAAGTCTCATCACCCTTAAGTCCTAAGCTCTGCGCGTTCTC
>JAXITH010000200.1:0-2271 GCA_034680185.1 Candidatus Planktophila sp. | reverse complement strand
GGAAAGCGCGGCGCCGTAAATCACCAGAATAATTGGAACGGTAGATGCACCAAGAACTGTCCAGCCGACAACAGATTTGCTAGAAGTCGTTCTAGGTAAATATCTGGAGTAATCCGCTGCTGCATTTACCCAACCCAGACCTATGCCAGTTATGCCAAAAATTAGTGCTCCGATAAAAGCTTGGGTGTTGCCCGAAGGAAGCGCTGAGACGCTCTCCCAATTAACCTGATCGAGCGTCAGAGCAATATAAATCAGTGTTGCAAATACAGTTACGAGAGTTAAATACTTCTGTAGGCGCATGATTACTTTATGGCCGAGAACTCCCCCATAAATTGTTAGTGAAACGGCGAGGGCAAAACCAATCACCATTGCCAGGTCATGGCTGATATGCCCGATTCGAATAAAGATTGTTCCTGTAGCTAGCGTTGCAAGAGAAACTAAAACTGTTTCCCAACCAACAAAGATTAGATAGGACAAGAGACCAGGAACGATATTTCCCTTAACTCCGAATACCGCGCGAGAAAGCACCATAGTTGGCGCACTCGATTTCTTTCCTGCGATTGAACTAAGTCCCACTAAAAGGAATGAAAGGACTGTTCCAAGTACAGCGGCCAGAGTTGCTTGCCAAAAGGAGATACCAAATCCAAGGAAGAAGGAGCCGTAGGAAAGCGCTAATAAAGAGACATTTGCCCCGCACCAAGGCCAGAAGAGCGAGGAAGCCTTGCCCGTACGTTCACTCTCGGCAATAACATTTGTTCCATTAAGTTCTAGTTGCATCTTTTCCTTCATCTATTTAGTGCAAGTCTAGGGCTTACTTCTCTTTACGCTGGTAAGAAGAGAACTCGCCAATTAACGAAAATCCAACTTTTTCGTAGGCGCGCTTGGCGCTGACGTTTCCTGCAAAGACCCCTAACCCAACATGTGCAATACCTCTGCTATTTGCTGTTGAGAGCATTCGCGAGACAAGTGTCTGGGCCAAACCTTTGGAACGATATTCCGCATGTGTTGCGATAGATGCAAACATCACTTCACCGGTGCGCCATTTCACCAGAGCGCCAGTTGCTACCAGTTGATCATCTTCGCGAATCGCTCCCCAAAGAAGCACCTCTTCATTTCCTGGCCAAACCGACGAGTTTGGGGCATGCAATTCAAGTAAAGTTTTTACTTCGTCATGGTTTATCCCTTCGTCAGCGCTTTCAAACTTGGCAAATGAATGGGTATCTATTGAGTAGAAGTCCCAGTCTGCCCGATGGGTAAAGTTATCTAAATCCACTTCAACTCCGCGTGATGTCGCTACGCGATCGCATTCAAGAATCTTGGGATTATCGCCAAGGGCCATGGCGAATATCGAGCCATCTTCATCGCGAACCGAGAAGCTCAAACTTTTATCGGTTACTTCTGCAACGATAAATCGATGCGCTGGAGAATAGGTTGTAAAAGTCTCTAGATACTCAGGCTTCTGGCTTAGAAGTTTTACTACCTCGGCGTGATCTTTAATCGAGGAAGAAGTCAAGAAGAAAATCCGTTGTTCCAGGAACGACCGAGTACTTTTCAAGATCTGTTACTCCGACAGATGCTAGAACTTCGTCATCTACGAAGAAGTTTCCGGTGCAATCTTTGGATTCGCGATTGAGAATTACATAAGCCGCATCAGCTAAAATCTCTGGCGTTCTACAGGCGGCGGTATCAATTCCAGGAATCATCTGCAAAGCAGCGGTATCAATCGCTGTTCGTGGCCATAAGGCATTTACAGCAATTCCTGTTTTGCGAAACTCTTCAGACATTCCAAGAACGCACATAGACATTCCGTACTTCGCCATTGTGTATGCGACGTGATGCTGGAACCACTTTGCCTTCATTGATAGCGGTGGAGAAAGCGTCAAAATATGAGGATTGCGGCCCGCTTTGGCTGATTCGCGAAGGTGCGGAATGGCAGCCTGGGAAGTTAGGAAAGTACCGCGCACATTCACATCAAACATCAAATCAAAGCGCTTAGCAGGTGTTGCTTCAGTTGGCGTTAAGTTGATGGCGCTGGCGTTATTGATCAGAATATCTATGCCACCGAACTCTTGCGCTGCCTGATTTACAGCAGCGGCAATTTGCTCTTCATCTCTTAAATCGCATTGGATTGGTAGCGCCACTCCACCAGCGTCGCGAATCTCTTGGGCAGCCGAGTGAATAGTTCCTGGCAACTTAGGATTCGGCTCAGAAGTCTTGGCAGCGATCGCAACTGATGCTCCATCGCGAGCTGCGCGTAAGGCGATCGCTAGG
>JAXITH010000199.1:0-2285 GCA_034680185.1 Candidatus Planktophila sp. | reverse complement strand
CTGTTTTGCGGCGTTAGGAACTTTATTTTCATCCCAAATAGATTCAAGATGAGTGGTCACAAAGCGCACTGCAATATTTTCAATATTGATATCGGCCCAGGTATATCCGCGGTAGATAGTCATTAACGTTGGGACGATGCTGTAGCTAGCCTCGTATTCGGTATTTCCAACTCGGATAACTTGATCAGCCAAGCTCTTCTTAATCGCTAAAGCATCACCAATTTGAAAACCGCAGGCGGCCTTGTCTTGGCCAAATATTTTTTGGAAGCGCTCTGGGTCTTTCACCATCGTTAAAAATGGAATCGGGTTAATGGAATAACCCGGGTTAAAAGCGGTCTTTTCATCTTTACTTGCTAAAACATAATCTCCGCCAAGGGCTTCAAGTAATTGATCGGTGAAGTTAAATACTTCGACCTTCTTGCTCCAGGCGTTCTTTTTGCAGTACCAAATAGTGGCTTCCTGCAGGCCTATTACATCGGGTTTATATCCCTTGATTTCGGCGGCTAGGGCTAACGATCGTTTTGAAAAGTCATTCTTATTAACTTGATCCCACATAAATTGTGCCGCGGCTGGCATATCTGGAATTAACTCAAGGGCAACCCCGACATCGGCTCCCAAGTAAATGTTTCGGGACATCACCGTGACAGTTGGTTCAGTGGCTTGCGCTGAATAAGGGGTGAAAAGCGTCGCTAACAATGCGCCGATAACTAATGCTGTAACCCCTCGTAATTTCATAGGTTCATTATGTACTCTAAGTCTTATGAATGAGAAGGTTGAAGCCCCAGAAGTAAAGAATGCACGTCCTTACGATGTTGCACCGCCTGCGCAATATGCAGAATTTATGCGCACCGGCTGGGCTCCTTCAAACCTCGAAGGTTTGCAACCACTTGAAGTTGTTACTTACGCATTCACTCGTCGCCAAGTTTTGTCGGAGGCTTTCCCAAACATTCGTTTGGTTATTCCTTCCGGTAATTACAAGACTCGTTCCAATGACACTGAATATGTTTATCGTCCGCATAGCGCATTCGCTTATTACAGCGGCGTTCAGGGCGCCGATGCAGTTGCAGATTCAGTTTTAGTTTTGGAGCCAAAGGCCGAAGGTGGGCACGATGCCTATCTTTACCTGCATCCACGTTCTACTCGCGAGACCGATGCTTTCTACACAGATCGTAAATACGGAGAACTCTGGGTTGGTCGCCACTTCACACTTGAAGAAGCTGCAACCGTGTATCAGATTGAAACTCGCAACGTCGATAACATCGAAGATTTGTTGCGCTTTAGCAAGGAAACTCTCTTGATCCGTGGTGAAGATAAGTTGATGGATAAGTTGATCTCGGTAAACGCACGTGAAGCCGAGTTCCAAACATTTACTTCAGAACAACGCTTGATTAAAGATGAGTACGAGGTTGGCCAATTGCAGGCTGCCGTGGATTCAACTGGCCGTGGCTTCTCAGATGTAATCGCTGCGATGCCAGCTGCCGCCGATCATCATCGCGGTGAACGTATTGTGGAAGGCGCGTTCTTCGGTCGCGCCCGCCTTGAAGGAAACGACATTGGCTACACAACTATCGCTGCTGCAGGTTCGCACGCCTGCGTGCTGCACTGGATCCGTAACGATGGAGCCGTTCGTAACGGCGAACTTTTGTTGCTTGATGCCGGTGTGGAAATGGATTCTTATTACACCGCAGATATCACGCGCACCTTGCCGGTCAATGGAAAGTTCACACCGGCTCAGCGCGCTTTATATATGTTGGTTTACGAGGCGCAGCTTGCAGGTTTTGCCGCGGTAAAGCCAGGAGTTAAGTTCTTAGAGATTAACCGCGCTGCACAACGAGTTCTTGCTCAAGGTTTGGCAGATATGGGAGTCCTAACTGTTAGCGCAGAAGAGTCGATGAAACCAGAAGTCGGTCTGCATCGCCGTTGGACTCTGCATGGAGTTAGCCATCATTTAGGCCTCGATGTTCACGATTGCGAACATGCGCGTCAAGATATGTATCGCGATGGCGTGCTGCAAGAAGGAATGGTTTTAACCGTTGAACCAGGTCTTTATATCCAGCCTGACGATGAACTCTTTGCCCCTGAATATCGCGGCATTGGTATTCGTATTGAAGACGATGTCATTGTTACCGCTGATGGATGCCGCAATTTAAGTGAAGATATTCCGCGCCATCCTGATGCAATCGAAGCTTGGATGGCTTCGATCCTCGGTTAACTAACTAGTTGTAGCCCTAAGTAGGCAGCAGCAAGGCCAAAACCAAGTGACATAACCAGGTTGATTGTTATCT
>JAXITH010000198.1:0-2304 GCA_034680185.1 Candidatus Planktophila sp. | reverse complement strand
TATGCACTCTTCATTCCGCTTGCCATCGGCAACGGAGAGCAGAAAGTAAATGCACGCCAAGTGGTTGAACAATCGCGCGGTGAGATCATTGATCAACCAGAATTCACTCCAGAGTGGGTTGAAAAACATATCGATCGACTACTTGCAAACGCAGCAAGTGCTAGTCCAGTTGGAAATGTCTCAGATAGCGCAGCAACTGAAAAGATTGTTGCGCTGATGGAATCTGCTCTGCAAGGTGGCAAGTAATGGCAAATAATATTTCGAATTGGCAAGGCAAGCGCCTTCACTTCATCGGTATTGGCGGGGCTGGCATGAGTGGTCTTGCCCGCATCGCGCTATCGCACGGAATAACGGTTTCAGGTTCGGATGCCAAGGATTCCAGCGTTTTAAGCGCACTGTATGCACTAGGTGCACAAGTCTGGCCAGAGCACAAAGCAGAACAAGTCGACGGTGCAGATTTTATTATTTACTCAACCGCGATTAGCGCAAATAACGTTGAAATAGTGCGCGCTAAAGAGTTACAGATTCCATTACTAACTCGGGCGCAAGCGCTGGCAACCTTAATGTCACAGTCTCGCAGCGTCGCGGTTGCAGGCACTCACGGTAAAACGACAACTTCTTCAATGCTGACAGTCGCACTTCAGTCTTGTGGCTTAGATCCATCTTTTGCTATCGGTGGAACTCTGACTTCATCTGGCTCTAATGCGCATAAAGGCACTGGCGATCTATTTGTAGCCGAAGCTGATGAATCCGATGGTTCATTTATTGAATATCACCCGCACGCGGCAATCGTGACAAATGTGGAACATGATCACGTCGACTATTTTTCAAAGCCAGAAGATGTAACAGATGCCTTTGCCGCCTTTGCCGCGACGATCGGACAAGACGGAATATTGGTTTACTGCGCAGACGATGCCGGTTCAACAAGTCTTGGAAAGAGTGCGGCGTTACGCGCCGATATCAAGGTGGTCTCTTATGGAACGCAAGAGGGGAGCGATTTATATATCGACTCTATTCACCTCTTGGCGATGGGATCAACCTCGCGCGTGCTTTGGCAAGGCCGGCTAATCGGAACCCTCTCCTTGCAGGTACCTGGTCTACACAATGTCTTAAACGCTGGTGCAGCTTTAGCGATGGGCCTTGCGCTCGGTGCACCTGCCAATGAACTTCTCGCCGGTCTGGCGAGTTTTCATGGAGCAGGTCGCCGCTTTGAATTAAAGGCAACGGTCCATGGCATCCGCGTCATTGATGATTATGGACATCATCCAACTGAGATAACCGTGACTCTAAAAGCAGCAAAACATTATGCCGGCGATGGTCGAGTACTTGCGATCTTCCAACCGCATCGTTACTCACGCACCCAGGCATTTATGAAAGAGTTTTCTAAGGCGCTAGATATTGCAGATGAGGTAATTCTTTTGGAGATTTATGCCGCATCAGAAAAACCAATCCCTGGTGTTAGCGCATCAGCCATCGCTGAATCCATGGAGCACGGACGATTCATTCCAAACTTTATTGAAGCATCCGATTGGGTGATTGAAAACGCAAAGCCGGGAGATGTCATTCTGACTTTAGGTGCTGGCGATGTTAATTCGTTAGCCCCAATTATCAGCGACGGTTTAACTCGTAGGTTTAACTAGCGATGAGATCGCCTTCCAAAACTGCGAAGTCGTTAATTGCGGCAGGACTGATCTTTGCTGGAGGTTCATACCTACTTGGTTGGTCACCGCTACTTTCGGTAAGAACGGTAGATATTCAGGGAGCCCCAACTTCAGAAAGTAAGGCGGCGATTTCTCGCTCGCTAAATATTGAAATTGGAGAGAAGTTAGCCAGGGTAGATCCGCGATCACTTTCCAATCGCCTTCGTTCTTTTGATTGGATTGAAAGCTCTGATGTTTCTCGTAATTGGATCGCGGGAAAGATAACGATCGACATTAAAACCAGAACGCCTGTTGCCTTGTACAGCGAACCAGGTAAACCTCAAGTGGTACTTGATGCTTCAGGAAATACCTTTGCTACGCCGGCAGATATCGCCAATGGATTACCGAAGGTCAGCGCTAAATCAGTTGATGCCGGTCTGGCTGCCATCAAAGTCTTTACATCTCTTCCTGTCGCATTTAGCAAAAACATTGATCGGATGAGCGCTGCCCGACTCGATAACTATCTAATTTACGGAGTCTTTGCAGGCCAGAATTTAAGAATCATTTGGGGCGATGGTGAAGATACCGATTTGAAAGTTGATGTAATCGAGGAGCTCTTAAAACTTAAGGAAAATCAGAACCTGCGGATGATCGATGTAAGTGC
>JAXITH010000197.1:0-2309 GCA_034680185.1 Candidatus Planktophila sp. | reverse complement strand
TGCAATTTTGCGGTAGGCCTTCTTGATTTCATCTGCACTTGCACCGCGATCAACGCCGAGCGTTTGGTAATGATCCGACATTTCTTAATTACCTTCCGCAATGTAGCGGCCAACGTAGCGAGCAACGGCGGAGACAGCTGCCATCGATCCTGCGTAATCCATGCGAGTTGGACCAAGAATTCCGAGCGCTCCAACTGGTGACTCGGATGCGCCATAACCCACTGTTACAAGTGAAGTTTGACGCAGGTTGCTCTCGCTCTGTTCGCCGCCGATACGCACCTTGATGGTGTCGTTGGCATCGCCAAGTAATCGAAGAAGAACAACTTGTTCTTCAAGTGCTTCCAAAATTGGTGATAACGATGTTCCTAAATCTTCACCGGAACGAGCCAAGTTAGCGGTTCCAGAAATCGTCATCTTTTCACTGCCGGAGCCTTCGCCGGTTATGGGATAGGTGATCACCGCAACTTGCTTGGTTAGATCTGCCAATAACTTGGCTGATCTCTTCATCAGTTGATCCAGGTTATTTGCTTCATCTAAAAAGGTTTCGATGGCGCGACGTTCGGCAGAGGACATCGGCTTTACCGTTGCCAATTTATCGACGAATACGCGATAGCCAAGATCGGTAGGAATACGTCCGGCAGATGTATGCGGATGGGTAATCAAACCTTCATCTTCCAGAACCGCCATCTCATTGCGGATAGTTGCTGGTGAAAGTCCGAGAGAAGTTTTATCGGCGATCGCCTTTGAGCCAACTGGTTCTTGGGTAGCAACGTACTCATCTACGATTGCGCGCAGAATTTCGAGGCGACGTTGCGATTGCATAGCTTTTCTATAGTTCTTTTCTTTTATCAGTCTTTAAATTAGAACGAGGGCGATGGAAATTAGAGTCAGCAGGAAGAAAGCTGGAAAAGCAGTCTTGGCCTTATTGGCTTTAAAGTGAACATAAATTGCCCCAGCCATAAAGAACCAGAGTCCAACGAGTGGGAAGTAAGCCATCCAGTTCCACTTCAGGCCAAGGATTAAGCCCAGCGCCAAGAGCGCTTCGAAGGCGCCGATTACTCGAGCAATTCCATCTTTTACATTTACATCGCGAGTGCCCGAAAGACCCTTCGGGTTGCCGCTGGCTTTAGAAAGTCCAGAGATAACGAAGATGACTGCAAGAAATGCCAAGATGATAGTTGCGCTAGTTGTCATGGGCTAAAGGTACTACAGGCGCTTAGGCCAGCGCCTCTCGGACTAAACGATCGGCGATCAAACGCCCCTGTGCAGTCAACTGGAAGGCGCCGTCAACAATTTCTAAATGCCCTGATGTTTTATATGCCGCCAAATTATCTTTTGCCGCATCGCTAAGCAAAGAAAGCGCCAAACCAGTGCGCATCCGAATTGCCAACATAATTGATTCATCGCGTAATTGTTCAGCAGTTAAAAGTTCAGAATCTGCAATTGGTGATTCACCAGCAAATAGCTTCTGCTTATAAGCAGTTGGATGCTTTACATTCCAAAAGCGTTTGCGATCAACATGTGAGTGAGCACCTGGCCCAAGACCCCACCAATTAGCGCTCTTCCAGTAAGCAATATTGTGAAGACACTCTTTGCCAGGCTTTGCCCAGTTAGAAAGTTCGTACCAATTTAAACCAGCGTCATTACACATCTGATCCACGAGCAAATACATATCGGCCATCAGGTCATCGTTTGGCATGGTTAATTCACCACGTTTGATCTGCGCTGCCAACTTTGTGCCAGTTTCAACAATTAAGGCATATGCGCTGATGTGATCGATATCTAGTGAAAGCGCTTCGGTGACGGTGCTGCGCCAATCTTCTAGCGATTCACCAGGTGTTCCATAAATTAAATCAACGCTAATGCTTTCAAATCCCGCAGCTCGCGCCATATCAACTGCCCGCTTTACGTTGGCAGGATTGTGCGTGCGATCAAGTACCGCAAGAACGTGAGGTTGCGCAGATTGCATTCCGAATGAGATGCGATTAAATCCTGCTGCTAAATATGCCGCTAACTTTTCGGCAGTAACTGAATCGGGGTTTGCCTCAAGAGTTATTTCGCAATCGGCAGTTAAGCCATTGCGCGCTTTAATCGCGGTTATTACTCGCCCTAGATCATTGGCGGGCAGCAGCGATGGGGTTCCTCCCCCGAAAAATATCGTTGGTACTTGATCCTTTGGAGCGCTCTCTAGTTCGCGCAGAACAGCATCGATGTAATCGTTGGAAACGATTTCAAGGGTTGCACCGTCTTGGAGTTCAGAAGGCGTGTAAGTGTTGAAGTCGCAATATCCGCAGCGCTTTATGCAGTAC
>JAXITH010000196.1:0-2332 GCA_034680185.1 Candidatus Planktophila sp. | reverse complement strand
CATATGCTGATGGAGCACTTGGTGAGGTATTCCTAAAGCTCGGCAAGCAAGGTTCAACACTTGCCGGTGTAATGGATGCTTTCTCAATCGCAGTTTCAATCGGACTCCAATACGGTGTTCCACTAGAAACTTTCGTAGAGAAGTTCACTAACTTGCGCTTTGAGCCAGCTGGTATGACAGATGATGCTGATATCCGTATGGCGCAATCAATGATGGATTACATCTTCCGTCGTTTAGCACTTGATTACTTGCCATTCGAACAACGCTCAGCGATGGGTCTATTCACAGCATCAGAGCGTGCACGCGCCCTTGAAACAGGCGAGTACACACAAGATGCAACACCTGCGAGTGTTGATACCCCAAAAGCAGTAGCTGCTCCTGTGGCGGCTCCTGTGGCTGCAAAAGCAGTTGAGGTAAAGATCGAACCAGCACCGCTTGCACCAACAATCGGTTCATCATCTGATCTCCTTGAATCAATGGGAATCAAATCAGATGCACCGCTCTGTATGACATGTGGCGTGAAGATGCGTATGTCAGGTGCATGTTATGTATGCGAAGGTTGCGGCAACACATCAGGTTGTTCATAAGCCTTTAAACCACCCCGTTAAAAAGCCCGTCGCATAACTGCGGCGGGCTTTTTATTTCTCAATATGAAATGAATAAAATTAAAAGTAATACCAATGAGTGCTAGCCCTACGCTCAACGATTTATACACATACAACGTTCAGGTAACTCTCGGATATAACTCTTTTAGTGGGTTTAACTTGCATTTAGAAGGAGAAAAACGCTAAATCAGCGAATTTAAAGCCTTCGAGAATAGAGAAATAAAATGTTAAAGAAGAAGAGCCTGGCAGTAATCGCAGCAACAGTAGCGATTTCAACAGTAACCCAGTTCGGCGTTGCACAGGCTGCGGTACGTCCAACTTTGGCCCAGAAGTTGCAATTGCAGTACTTGGTTGAAGAAGAGAAGCTGGCGCGCGATGTTTACACCTATCTCGCTGAAAATGTGACATCTGCAAAGTTTGCAAATATTGCACGCTCTGAGCAGACCCACATGGATCAGATCGCAGCGATTCTCAAGACCTACAACTTCTACAACCCAACAACAGTGCGCGCAGCTGGCGTGTTCCGCGATAAATCTTTGCAAGCCCTTTACAACGAGCTAATCGCTCGCGGTGAAGTTGGAATTATTGAGGCCTATCAAGTTGGCGTCGACATCGAAAATCTCGATATCAAGGATCTGCAAGAGATGCAGAAGAAGACAATGCCTGCAGATATGACCGACGCGGTAGCCCGCTTGTTGGCCGGTTCAAAGAACCACTTAGCAGCCTTTACTCGCTAATAGCTTTAGGCAACTGCGATAGATCGTTTACTTAGACCCATGAAGTAACCATCGATCGAAGTTTCCACAGGGGCAGTTACTTCGGTAGCTGCCCCTAAAGTTATTTACATTTTGATTAAACAGTTCAATAAAGGATTTGTTTAGCGGTTTTTCGATCCTCGCCCACTAGGCTCTGAATATGCCTCACGCTCTACCGCCCAAACTTGTACATCGTTTGGTCACTTTAAATGCGATGAGCTCTTATCTGATGGGCTCAATCGGATTCTCAATTCAATTAATTAAACGTGACTTTGAATTAACTCGAGTAGTTGCCGCTTGGCACAACATCGGTTGGGCTAGCGCCCTGGTCTTTATCTCGCTAATACTTTTGGGACATGGCCATCGCAGGCCAGCGCACCAAACAATTCGTATCGGTTGGGCAGTAATGATCTTAGGATCGCTGGCATATTGCCTTAGCCCAAATATCTTCTTTTCCGTTCCCGCGGTAATCATGACTGCTTCAGGATCAGTTATTGCTGGAAACACAACAACGGCAATCTTGGGTGCGCATTCTAAAACTGCGATGAAGAACATGTTTAGATCAACGGGGGTTGGCCTATTTATGGCCTCCGTTTCGCCAACGGTTATTGGAATCACAACACAAGCCGATGTTCCATGGCGTGCCACCGTTGCAACAACGGCAGTTCTCATTGGGTTAGTAGCGCTAAAGATCGTCCCCGAATTAGCCGCACGCCCTGAACCAGATCACGCAGATAGCAAGATTGTCTGGAACTACACCATGATCGCGATATTGATCTTCGCTTTCATGACGATCACCATGGAAATTTCATTATCTGCCTGGGCTGTTGATTTGCTTAACGAACGCGGCGCCGATGTAAAGGCTTCTGTTCTATTTGCAACAGTAGCTCCTTACTTTGTTGCCCTAACTCGTATCTACCTTTCAACGAAAGATGAACATAATCTGCATCGCATCTGGCGATTCTCATCCGT
>JAXITH010000195.1:0-2333 GCA_034680185.1 Candidatus Planktophila sp. | reverse complement strand
TTTGAATATATGGAAGTGAGGTGAGAGCAGTGGCAACAGATTACGACACCCCCCGAAAGACGGACGAGGAACTCCACGAGGAGTCGCTAGAAGAACTTAAAGCTAAGCGCGTCGATGCTCAATCCGGGCAGATCGATGTCGATGAAGCAGAGGCGGCGGAGAATCTCGAACTTCCAGGCGCAGATCTATCTGGAGAAGAGCTAGCAGTTCGCGTTGTGCCAAAGCAGGTCGATGAATTTACTTGTTCACGATGCTTCTTGGTGCATCACATAACTCAGCTTGCTAAGGGCGAAGGCGCCAAGGCAGTCTGTAAAGAGTGCAATTAATTTAATTCTTTACTATCAAGCAGCGCGGCGATCTCTTCGCCGCGTTTGCTCGTTATAAGCCAATATGGCGTTTTGTCCCGCGGATCATTTAGATCGATACGTAAACCCTGCGGCTCCCAAAATTTAATTGCTAAGTAAGCGGCAGGATCGGCATCCCTTGTTCGCAATAGGCGCATCGCTGCGCGATCTAAAACCGTGACCTGGCCGAGATACTTTCGTTCAATCTTGGCTTTATCGATTCGCAAGATATCGCCATCAAAAGTTATTTCAGATTTCATAGCAATGGCGATCCATATCAAGGCCAGCGTTGAGATTACGAGAGTGGCTAAAGTGACGCGATTATCAAATACCGCCCAAATAGAAAGCACGATTGAGAGAAAGAGAAAATAGATAAAGGCCAGGACCCAAATGGGCGGGCGCAGAACCTCTTTGAAGATCACTTAATTAGTCTAATTGCGTCTATGAAGAAGTAACTACTTTAAAGGAAATTTGAAGTAAAGTGCGGGTATGAGTCGAGTTCCGAGTACAACTGCTCCAGAAGGTGCGTTGATTCCAGAGCGCCATCCCAAGGCTCCGGAAATTGGAACGAAGATTCCTTCACACTTTGGACATTGTTTTGGTTGTGGCGAACTCCATCCCACCGGACTTCATCTCGTTGCACATGCTGGAGCCGGAGCAGATTTAACCGCTGAATTTACAGTTACCGAAAATCACCAAGGAGCTCCAGGGCTGGCGCACGGTGGTTTGTTATCGCTGGCATTTGATGAAGCGCTCGGAAAACTGATGTGGTTGATCCGTTCTCCGGCAGTAACTGCCCGACTTGAAACTGATTTTCTAAAGCCAGTACCAATGGGAACAACTCTGCACATCACTGCAAGAATTACTGGACAGGTAAACCGCAAGGTATACACCGCAGCAGAAGGCCGCCTCGGCGGACCAGACGGCGAAATCGCAGTTAAAGCGGCAGCGCTCTTCGTCATTGTTCCGATGTCGCACTTTCTAGAAAATGCACCAAAGGAATATCTCGAGCACATCGCAAAGACTCCAGAAATTTTGGCATTCGTGGATCCAGAATTCGAGATCAATCCATAATGAGCGTTCAAGTACTCGTCACTCGGTTAGATCCTGATCTGCCGCTTCCGAAATATGCCAAGGGCGGCGACGCTGGTGCAGATATCGTCTCGCGCATCGATGTGACCCTGGCTCCGGGGGAGCGCACTCTGGTGCCAACTGGAATTTCAATCGCACTTCCCGATGGTTATGTTGCCTTGGTGCATCCCAGATCAGGGCTGGCAATTAAACATGGCGTAACTATGGTCAATTCCCCGGGCACGGTTGATGCCGGATTCCGTGGCGAACTTCAAATAATTTTGATAAATCACGACCCAAAAGAGAGCGTCTCGTTTAAGCGCGGTGATCGGATCGCACAGTTGGTTATTCAAAAAGTAGAACGCGCAGATTTCTTGGAAGTAGAAAGCCTTCCTGGCTCTGGCCGCGGCATTGATGGTTTTGGTTCGACGGGACGCGCATGAGTAATCCAGAGCAACACGAAGATAAAGCCAAAGTTCTTGCGGCATTCGGCGGCAAGAAAGGTTTAATTGATTCGGGGATTCCTTCGGTAATCTTCTTGCTGGTCTTTAATATTTCCGATCAATTGCAGACTGCGCTTATCGCATCTGTTGGCGTATCACTGGTTTTAACAATCATCCGTTTAGCGATGCGCGAAACAATTCAACACGCTGTCTCTGGACTTATTGGCTCGCTAATTTGTGCTTGGTTTGCTAATCGCACCGGTAATGCCAGCGATTTATATGTTCCAAAGTTATTGACCAACTTGGGTTATGGCAGCGTTTATTTGATTGCCAATTTAGCTGGTTGGCCGATCCTTGGACTGCTTCTTGGGCCGATTCTTGGAGAGAACTTGCACTGGCGTAAAGATCCAGACCGTGCCCGCGCCTACAAGCGTGCTAGCTGGCTCTGGGTGGGCATGTTCTTTACGCGCATAGC
>JAXITH010000194.1:0-2349 GCA_034680185.1 Candidatus Planktophila sp. | reverse complement strand
TAGGCGCGTGGTTGATTCACGTGAAACAAGCGATCGCGAGAGCGAGACAAAGGTCGTCGGCGTCCGGCGGCTAAAAGAGGCGATGGCAAAACCTGCCTCGACTCGTATCTTCACTGTGGCAAACCAGAAGGGTGGGGTCGGAAAGACCACCACAACAGTCAATATCGCAGCAGCCCTATCTATGGGCGGACTTCGGGTCCTGGTCGTTGATCTAGATCCACAGGGCAACGCCAGCACCGCTTTAGGTGTTCCTCACCGTGATATCGAAGGCGTTTACGACGTACTTATGGGGAGCGCGCAGATCAGTTCTGTAATTCAAAAGGTTGCCGGATTTCCCGCACTTGATTGCGTTCCATCAAATTCATCTCTTGCAAACGCTGAAGTTAATTTAGTTTCAATGGTTGCGCGCGAACTTCGTTTGAAAGAAGCGCTCGATGAAATTTCACCAAATTACGATTACATATTTATCGATTGCCCACCATCGCTTGGTTTATTAACCATCAACGCACTTGCTGCAGCGCGCGAACTTTTAATTCCAATTCAAACCGAATATTACGCACTCGAAGGTTTATCTCAACTTCTTGAAACTTATGGCGTAGTTAAAAAGCGCTTAAATGCCAACCTAGATCTTTCAACAATTGTTTTAACAATGTTTGATGGCCGCACACGTTTATCAAATGATGTTGCCGCAAATGTTCGTGCGCACTTTCCAAACGAGCTAATTGATATTCCAATCCCGCGCGCAGTACGTGTTTCAGAAGCGCCTTCTTACAATCAAACAGTTATGACTTATGACCCACTTTCTCCAGGTGCGATTGCATATATGCAAGTAGCGCGCGAAATCGCAGAACGCGGAAAACCTAAAGATGCCCTCGATGTTAACTTCGATTCCAATGTTGTAAATATTAATTACAAACGTGATGGAGAAATCGCATGAGTGCAAAGCGCGGCGGACTTGGAACAAATCTAGATTCACTTATTCCAACTTCACTCACTGTTGCAGGAAATGAAGTCGCACAACAAAATGAAGTTTCAGTTGATGCGATCGCACCTAACCCACGTCAGCCACGCACCATCTTTGAAGAAGGCGCGCTAAACGAATTAATCGCATCTATTAAAGAGATTGGCATCTTGCAACCACCGGTTGTTCGCCAAGTATCTCCAGGTAAATACGAACTTATTATGGGAGAGCGCCGCTTCCGCGCCGCAAAAGCTGCTGGTTTAAAGAAGATTCCAGTAATTATTCGCCAGACTCCTGATAACGAACTTTTGCGCGAAGCGTTAATTGAAAACATTCATCGCAGCCAACTTAACCCACTTGAAGAAGGCGCTGCATATGCGCAACTACTTACCGACTTTAATTGCACACACGATGAGCTCGCGCTAAAACTTGGTCGCTCTCGCCCGTTGATCTCAAACACAATCCGCCTTTTAAATCTTCCACCAACCGTGCAACGCAAAGTTGCGGCAGGAGTTATTTCAGCAGGACATGCTCGCGCACTCCTTGGTCTAACCGATGAAGCTGAGATTGAAAAACTTGCCAACCGAATCGTTGCCGAAGGTTTAAGTGTTCGTGCAACTGAAGAAGCAGTCGCAATTCATTCGCCAAAGAAAGGCGCTACGAAGTCCGGCAAGAGTGGAAAAGCTTCAACAACTGGTGAAACCTTGGCGGCGCAAGAGTTGTTAAGTGATTACCTAGATACCCGTGTGAGCGTGCAAGGGGTAAATGGAAAAGGCAAGATCGTTATTGAATACGCCGGACGTGAAGACCTACAGCGAATAGTTGATCTAATTGAAGGCAGTAAGTAAAAACGCTTAACTTATTTAAGCGCTGAACCGCGACGCGACATCTCTTGCGTCACGATTCCACCCAAAGCTTTAACGCCTTCGCGGATTCGCTCAGGAGTTGGGTGGCAGTAAGAAAGTCGCATCGACCAAGAACCAAAACCATCTGCGTAGAACGCGGTTCCTGGAACATATGCAACCTTGGCAACAATCGCCTTTGGCATCATCGCTTTAGTATCAATTTCCGGTGGCAAGTTAACCCAAACATAGAAACCGCCGCCAGGTTTTGTCCAAGTAGCTTCCGCTGGGAAATATTGCTCAAGTGATTCGAGCATTGCATCGCGACGAACTTTATAAAGCTCGCAGAATGAAGCGATCTGATCGCGCCATGGCTGATCAGCTAGATAACTCGAGATAGTTAACTGGGTGAAGTTTGATGGGCAGAGAATCGATGATTCTGATGCAATAACCAATTTATCTTTTAGAGATTGTGGAACCAACGCCCAGCCGATGCGCAGACCGGATGCGATCGTCTTGGAAAACGAACCAAGGTAAATAACATTT
>JAXITH010000193.1:0-2352 GCA_034680185.1 Candidatus Planktophila sp. | reverse complement strand
TCAAAGTAATGACTACCGAAATCAAACTACCTGAAGGCGCGCCTGAAGAAGTTGTCACCAACGCACTTGTTCGCGATGTTGATCTAACTCCATTTGGATTTACTGGATCTCTCGCCTTAATCACCTTAGATAACGGGCTTGATCACACTCGCCCAAATACCTTTGGTCCACAATCTCTTAAGGCTTTAGATACTGCGATTACGGATGCAATTGGCCGCTCCCCTGCTGCCCTTGCGATTACCGGCAAGCCATTTATCTTCGCTGCTGGTGCCGACCTTTCTGCACTCTCATTTCTTTCAGAGCGTTCGCAGTCACTTGCGATTGGAAAACTTGGACATGATGTCTTCCGTCGCTTAGATGAATGCGGCATACCAACCTTTGCATTTATAAATGGTTTAGCACTCGGTGGCGGGCTTGAAGTTGGTCTGCATTGCAACTATCGCACTCTCGCATCAACTGCCTTCACCGCTCTTCCAGAAGTTTTCTTAGGTTTAGTTCCAGGATGGGGCGGAGCCACTATTTTGCCTAAGTTAATCGGGCCAGAGCGCGCGGTTCAGGTAATCATGCTCAATGCGCTAAATAACAACACCATGATGAAAGCCAACGATGCCCTCGCACTCGGCGTTGTCGATGCCGTTTACGAACCAGCAGATTTTCTTGAGCGCTCGGTAAATTTTGCAGCAAAGGTATTGAGTGGCGCAAACAAGGTTGAACGCAAGGATTATTCAAACGATCCTGCTTGGGATTCTGCACTAGCAACAGGTAAGGCGGCAGCCCTTAAGAAGTACGGAGGCGCGGAAATAGCTTCTCCTATGCGCGCTCTTGAACTTATCGCTGCCGCACGAACTAATACGCGTGGCGCCGGATTCGATGCTGAAGATCAAGCGTTGGCTGATCTAACAATGTCAGATCCACTTCGTGCATCCCTGTATGCCTTTAATTTGATTCAGAAGAAGCGTAAGAAAGTTGAAGGGGCACCTAAGCCGGCGCTGGGTCGCAAAGTAACCAAGGTTGGCGTCGTAGGTGCTGGCTTAATGGCATCTCAACTAGCGCTGCTTCTCCTTCGCAATCTGAAGTGTCCAGTTGTTATGACTGATATTGATCAAGAGCGCGCCGATAAAGGTGTGGCTTGGGTAAAGAACGAACTGGCAAAGTTAGTTGAGAAGAAGCGGATGAGCGAAGAATCTGCGCGCCGCCTTTCATTGCTAATCAGTGGTTCTGCAGATCAAAATACCTTTGCTGGTTGCGATTTTATTATCGAAGCGATCTTTGAAGAGCTATCTCTTAAGCAAGAACTCTTCAAGAAGCTCGAGACGATCGTCTCCCCCGAATGTGTATTGGCAACCAATACTTCATCTCTTTCGGTTGAACGCATGGGCGAGGGACTTAACAACCCAGAGCGCGTCATCGGTTTCCACTTCTTCAATCCGGTAGCAGTGATGCCACTTCTTGAAGTTGCGCGCACCTCAAAGACTGATGATGCAACGACAGCAACTGCAGTTAGCGTCGGTAAAGAACTAAAAAAGACGATGATTATCTGTAAGGATGCTCCTGGTTTTGTAGTTAACCGTTTACTTACTCGCTTCATGGGTGAAGTTACCGATGCAGTCGATGAGGGAACCTCACCTGAAGTTGCCGACAATGCAATGCGCAGTATCGGCTTCCCAATGTCGCCATTTGAGCTATTGGATCTAGTCGGTCCAGGAGTTGCGCTACACGTCTCTGAAACCCTTCACGAAAATCTCGGGCCTCGCTATCGCATCTCACCAACGATGCAAGCAATGGTCGCCGCCAAGGTTCGTAACTTCTACGTTAAGGGCGCAGATGGAAAAGTTTCGGCTAATCCAGAAGCTGTGGCTTTGATTAAACAAGGCGATAAGCCATCTACGGCAGAGCAAGTTCGCGAACGTGCACTCAAGGCGCTTGCAACAGAGGCGCGCATGATGCTCGATGAAGGTGTTGTTTCCTCAGCTGCCGAAATCGATCTGTGCATGTTGATGGGTTCAGGTTGGCCAATGCATCTCGGTGGAATCTTGCCTTACCTAGATCGCGAAGGAATTAGCGAAGCGGTTTGCGGTCAGCGTTTCCACGCGCCGGGTATTGCATCTCTGTCATAGTCGAATCCGACATAGTCGAATCCGAACGGGCACTATTCCATTCCACGATACTTCGTGCGATGTGCTGTGCCGTTATTCCTAGATCGTTCATGATCTCTGCTCGCTTGGAGTGTTCAATAAATTCAAGCGGAATACCAATCGAATGAATTGGTGTTGCAAGGCCTGCCTCGCGGAACATCTCCGAGATAGAACTTGCAATTCCACCGTGCTTAATTCCATCTTCTAGTACGACCAC
>JAXITH010000192.1:0-2354 GCA_034680185.1 Candidatus Planktophila sp. | reverse complement strand
CCCACACAAAAGATGGCCCACGACTTTATGTCTTTGAACGCGACGAACAGATCGCCCGCGCCGTTCTAAAAAGTTAGCGGTTTGCTCCAGGTACCCAAAGCTGATCGCCGATTTCCTTATTAGCAACGCGTGCCAAAACGAAGAGAAGATCAGAGCAACGATTCAAATATTTAGCAGTCAGTGGATTAACACCTGTACCGAAACCATGGATTGCAGCCCACGTGCGTCGCTCAGCGCGACGGACAACAGTGCGCGCTACGTGCAAGTGTGCCGCTGCTGGAGTAACTGATGGCAATACGAAAGAACGAAGTGGTTGTAGATCTGCGTTGTACTTATCGATCTGTTCTTCCAAATATGTAACCTGAGATTCAAGGACGCGGAGCGGTTCGAAAGCTGGTGAATCTACAACCGGTGTACATAGGTCGGCGCCGACATCGAAGAGGTCGTTCTGGATGCGAACCAACAAAGCGCGAACATCATCGCTTAGTTCGTCAGTTGCAATCACAACACCAATAGTTGAATTGGCTTCATCAACGGTTGCATATGCCTCAAGGCGAGCATCGTTTTTAGATGTGCGGCTCATATCTCCGAGGGAGGTAGATCCGTCATCGCCTGTCTTGGTGTAAATACGCGTTAAATTAACCATGTCCATACCTTATAAGTAGACTTGGGATATGGCATCTTCGCAAGGTTCGACTAACGATCGCTTTCGCATCGTCGGCGGATGCAGCCTAAAGGGCGAAGTAACGGTCACTGGCGCTAAGAATTCTGTCCTAAAGCTGATGGCGGCCTCGCTATTGGCCGTTGGCACATCAACGATCCGCAACGTTCCAGATATCGCCGACGTAGACATCATGGCCGATCTACTTAAACGCCTGGGCTGCGATGTAACCCGAGACGAATCAACGATTTCAATAACCGTTCCTGAAGCACCCGCACATCGCGCAGATTACGATCTCGTGCGCAAGATGCGCGCATCGATCAACGTACTTGGCCCACTTGTTGCTCGCGTCGGAAAAGCCGAAGTGGCACTTCCTGGCGGTGATGCAATTGGTTCACGCGGTTTAGATTTTCATATCAAAGGCCTTGAATCACTCGGTGCCACCGCTCACGTCGAACACGGTTATGTAATCGCAGAAGCACCTAACGGTTTAACTGGCGCCACCATTGAATTAGATTTTCCTAGCGTTGGTGCGACCGAAAACTTAATGACCGCTGCTGTGCTTGCAAAAGGTGTAACAACAATCGATAACGCAGCGCGCGAACCAGATTTAGTCGATCTCGGTGAGTTTTTAATTTCAATGGGTGCCAAGATCGACGGCCTAGGATCTCCACTTATCAAAATCACCGGTGTTGAAAAGTTAAACCCAACTGATCACACCACAATTACCGATCGCATCATCGCCGGAACTTGGGCATTTGCTGCTGCTATGACCCAAGGCGACATCACTATTCACGGCGGTCGTGCTGATCACATGGAAGTAATGCTCGAAAAGTTGGCACATGCCGGTGCAATTATTACTTCAACTGCCGATGGAATTCGCGTGCAGATGAACCAACGCCCGCGTGCTACCGATGTTGCAACACTTCCCTATCCAGGATTTGCCACCGACCTCTTGCCATTTATCATTGCGATGAACGCAGTTGCTGATGGCCACTCAATGGTTACGGAAAACGTCTTTGAATCACGCTTTATGTTTGTAAACGAACTTGCTCGCCTGGGCGCTCACGTAACCGTTGACGGTAAACACGCCTCTATCACTGGTATTGCCCAGCTATCTGGCGCACCAGTTGAAGCTACTGATATCCGTGCCGGCGCCGGCTTAGTGCTTGCCGCTCTAGTATCCGAAGGTGAAACCACCGTCGATGGCGCATTCCACATCGATCGTGGTTATCCAAACTTTGCTGAAGATCTGCGCGCACTCGGCGCCAACGTCACCCGCGAATAACTAATTAAATTTAGAGAAAATTTTCTTCGCAACTGTCCAAACAATAAGCGTGACGCAGGTGGCTGAAAGAATACAAAAAGTTGTTATGAGCAAATTTCCATCAGAATCTGACAAATATAGAATTCTGCTACCGATTATTCCAAGCAATACGCCCGATATTAAGGCGCCCTTATTTTTTCTTAAAAAACCTTTAATTTACAGTTTCCGTCAAAATCGAAACACGATTGTTAGCGACAGATAAGAAGCCGCCTTGTACGTTGAATTCTTTCGTTGTTCCATCGACTGCTTTGATGCTCACGGCACCGTCGACTAGTACGCCAAACAGAGGTGAGTGATCTGGAAGGACACCGAGGTCTCCTTCAGTTGTGCGAGCAGAAACGAAAGTTGCCTGCCCGGACCACACCT
>JAXITH010000191.1:0-2357 GCA_034680185.1 Candidatus Planktophila sp. | reverse complement strand
CGCTTCAGAGAGTTCCTAGATCAAATCAACCCTGAGGATTTTGCAGGGTAGGCTCGAAAGTCTCACCCTCTACTTGAGGTTTGCTTCGTGTCGGTCGTTGTTTCGCCCCCTTTTGGCTCGTAGCCTTAGCGCATAAGTAATCTTCCCTAGCAGAATCGAGAACTTCGTGACCTCCCCAGTTACGCAAGATGGCCAGAACGAGATTGGTTACCGCGGCGCAACAGCATGTGCAGCTGCAGGAATTTCTTATCGTCAATTAGATTATTGGGCGCGAACCGGTTTGTTAGAACCAAGCGTTCGAACTGCAAGTGGTTCTGGAACAGCTCGTCTCTACGGTTTCCGTGACATTCTCGTATTAAAAATTGTTAAGCGACTTCTTGATGCTGGGGTATCACTTCAAAATATTCGCACTGCCGTTAACCATTTGCGCAGTCGTGGTGTTACTGAACTTGAAAGCATCACGCTAATGAGCGATGGCGCCTCAATCTACGAATGCGCCAGCGCCGATGAAATCGTTGACTTACTTCAAGGAGGTCAAGGCGTTTTCGGTATCGCCGTGGGTAAAGTTTGGCATGAGGTTGAGGGTTCACTCGCAACGTTGCAAGGCGAAATAAACGGTGAAATCGTCATCTCTGGTGGCGAAAGTAACGATGAGCTTTCTCTACGTCGAAAGGCTAAAGGAGCCTAAAAGACATATTCTTCCCCAGTATGTTGCAGACGAGATCGTCGGTAATTTAAAACAGGGGAGTTGCTTTGACTTTAGAACACGGCGCATTTGTTGATCGCCATATAGGTCCTACGCATTCCAATGAAATGGAAATGTTGCAGCAACTTGGCTTCAAATCACTTGCTGAGTTTATTTCTCAAGTAGTTCCTTCAGCTATTGCGATGAAAGATCCTCTCGAGCAACATTTACCACCAGCGGTTACTGAAGTTGAAGCGATCTCACTCCTTCGGGAAATGGCTTCACAGAATCAAATCTTCACATCGCTTATCGGTACTGGATATTACGGAACAATTACACCCGCAGTCATTAAGCGAAATGTTTTAGAAAATCCAGCTTGGTATACCGCGTACACGCCATACCAACCAGAAATTTCGCAAGGGCGACTTGAAGCGCTCTTCGCATTCCAAACCGTTGTTTGCGATCTCACCGGATTGGCAATTTCCAATGCATCTATGCTCGATGAAGGAACTGCCGCAGCAGAAGCAATGACTCTAGCCCGACGCAATTTCAAGGGCTCTGACAAAGCTGTCTTCGTAATCGATGCTGCGTTGCACCCACAAAGTAAGGCTGTTGTTATTACACGTGCGAAGCCAATCGGTATCAAGGTCTTGGAAGTTCAAATCGATAACGTGGCTTCACTTTCCGAAATCGATTTCTTCGGTGTCCTCGTTCAATATCCCGATACAAGTGGCGAAATCCGTGATTACTCCGAAATTGCTAACGCTGTTCATGCCAAAGACGCTTTCTTAATCGCCGCTACCGATTTACTTGCTTTGACGGTGCTTAAGGCGCCAGGGGAGTGGGGCGCAGATGTTGCAGTTGGAAGCGCGCAACGTTTCGGCGTTCCAATGGGTTTCGGTGGACCTCATGCTGGATTTATGTCGGTACGGAGCGGGCTGGAGCGTTCACTTCCGGGACGTCTTATTGGCCAGAGCATTGATGTGCATGGAAATCCCGCCTTCCGTTTAGCGCTACAAACTCGCGAACAACATATTCGTCGCGACAAGGCAACTAGCAACATCTGCACTGCTCAGGTATTGCTTGCGAATATGAGCGCTTTCTATGCGATGTGGCACGGTCCAATCGGACTTAAAAAGATCGCCGAACGTGTGCATGGTTTCACCAGCATCTTCGCAGCTGCACTTACTTCAAAGGGTTTGCGTATCGAGAATAGAAGTTACTTCGATACTTTAACTATCAAGGTTTCCAACGCTGACGAGATCATTTCGAAAGCATCAGCGCAGAAAATTAACCTTCGCAAAGTCTCGTCTGATTGCGTTGGCATAAGTTTTGATGAAACAACAACCGTTGATCTTGTAAAGACACTGTCAGAGATTTTTGGCATCAGCATTGATTTGTCAGCCCAGGGGAGTGGTATTCCTGGTTGGGCAATGCGAAATTCTGGTTACCTGGCACATCCAGTCTTTAACACTTATCACTCCGAAACTTCGATGATGCGTTACCTGCGCACGCTTTCCGATCGCGACCTAGCCTTAGATCGCACCATGATTCCACTTGGCTCTTGCACTATGAAGTTAAATGCAGCGACTGAAATGGAAGCGGTTACTTGGCCAGAGTTTGCATCCCTTCACCCATTTGCTCCAGCAGATCAGAGCGTTGGTTCGCGTCG
>JAXITH010000190.1:0-2358 GCA_034680185.1 Candidatus Planktophila sp. | reverse complement strand
GCGCCGCTGTCCGCACGCTATCAACTGCAACTGGCGCCGAACGCAAAGCGGCTCTCTACGCGATCGCTGCCGCAATCGAAACTCGCAGCGCTGAAATCCTCGAAGCTAACGCCGAAGATATTGCCCGAGCCAAAGCCGAAGATATGCATCCTCAGATGCAAGATCGTTTACTGCTCACCGAATCTCGCGTTGCCGGAATGGCAAACGGCGCACGTTTAGTTGCTGATCTTCCGGATCCACTTGGACAGGTTCTGCGCCAATCAACTCTGCCAAATGGGCTCGATCTAAAGCAGATCTCGGTTCCATTCGGTGTAATCGGCATGGTCTACGAAGCGCGCCCAAATGTGACAGTCGATGCAGCAGTTATTTTGCTGATGTCAGGAAATGCAGCGTTGTTGCGTGGCTCATCTACAGCTGCGGCAAGCAACCAAGTTCTTGTCACCGTGATTCGCGATGCCTTAGCAACTACAAAGATTTCACCAGAGGTTATTCAGTTGGTTCCATCCGAAGATCGCGCAACGGTCAAGGCGCTGCTTAACGCCCGCGGCAAAGTTGATTTAGTTATCCCACGTGGAAGCGCTGCGCTGATCCGTATGGTGGTTGATGAATCTACGGTTCCAACCATCGAAACTGGCGCAGGTGTTTGCCATGTCTACGTTGATGAATTCGCAGATATTGAAAAAGCGCTTCCAATCTTGATTAACTCCAAGACCCATCGCCCAAGTGTTTGCAATGCAGCTGAAACCTTGTTGGTACACCGTGCGATTGCCCCAACGTTCTTACCGATGGCACTTAAAGCGCTTTCAGACGCCGGCGTTATCTTGCATGGTGATGCCACCGCACAAAAGGTTGCCGAAAAATTTGGGATCGCATCAACTCCTGCAACAGATGAAAATTGGTGCACCGAATACGGAATCCTTGAGATGAATGTTGGAGTTGTTGATTCAGTTGATGCTGCAGCAGATCACATTGCAAAGTACGGCACCAATCACACCGAAGCGATCGTCACGGAAAAGAAAGAGAACGCAGATCGATTTATCGCGCTGGCGGATTGTGCTGCGGTGATGGTTAATACTTCAACGCGTTTTACCGATGGTGAGCAAATGGGATTTGGCGCCGAAATTGGCATCTCAAATCAGAAACTTCATGCTCGCGGCCCAATGGGCTTAGAAGCGATGACTACCACCACGTGGATCGTTACCGGCGATGGGCAAATTCGCTCGTAACGGCCTTTCTCATTAAACTTTACTTACTATGAGCAGCCTTTCCCGTGATGATGTCGCAAAGTTGGCATCCCTTGCCCGCATCGAGATGACTGAAGATGAACTCGTAAACCTGGCATCACAATTTGGCAGCATCCTCGATGCGGTAGCGCGAGTTCAAGAGTTAAACCTCGAAGGCGTAAAAGCGACTTCTCATCCGCAGCCAATCGAAAACATTTTTCGTGAAGATCAAGTTCTTCCAAGCCTTACTCCAGAGCAAGCGTTGTCAGGTGCGCCAGCACAAGAAGATCAACGTTTCCGCGTTCCACAAATTCTTGGTGAAGCAGAATGATTAAGAAAACCGCTGCGCAAATGTCAGCATCCCTGACATCAGGGGAGACCACATCAGTTGCCCTTACCCAGAGCCACCTGGATCGCATCAACGAAGTTGATTCAAAGGTAAAGGCTTTTCTACATGTTGATGGCGAGAACGCACTTGCGCAAGCCGCCAAAGTTGATGCCGAGCGCGCTGCTGGAAAGAAGTTACATCCACTTGCGGGTGTTCCACTGGCCCTTAAAGATGTCTTGGCGCAAGAAGGCGTACCAACAACAGCAGGATCAAAAATTCTTCAAGGCTGGAAGCCACCTTACGATTCGACAGTTGTTGCAAAGTTAAAGCAGGCCGGCGTTGTAATACTTGGTAAAACCAATATGGATGAATTCGCGATGGGTTCATCCACTGAAAATTCTGGCTATGGCCCAACGTTTAACCCTTGGGATTTAACTCGTACGCCAGGTGGTTCTAGTGGTGGATCGGCAGCAGCAGTTAGCGCATTTGAAGCGCCTATCGCCGTCGGTTCCGATACTGGTGGATCTATCCGCCAACCTGCAGCGCTAACTGGAATCGTTGGTGTGCGTCCAACTTACGGCGCTGTTTCTCGTTATGGTCTTATCGCTTACTCATCAAGTCTTGATCAGGCAGGCCCATTTGGCCGCACCGTTTTAGATACTGCCATGTTGCACGAAGTGATGGCTGGCCATGATCCAAAAGATGCAACAAGCATTAACGCCGCAGTTCCTAACGTTGTTGCCGCTGCACGTAGCGCCGATGTCAAAGGAAAGAAAATTGGCGTTATCAAGCAGCTGCAAGGTAACG
>JAXITH010000189.1:0-2359 GCA_034680185.1 Candidatus Planktophila sp. | reverse complement strand
GTCGCAGGTTAAGAAAATCAACCCCTGGCAAGGCTTTGCCACCTTTACCGCATCAGAGCTATCGGTCTTATTTCGCCGCCGCCGCACCTGGGCGATGCTCTTTACGATCTCACTTATCCCTATCTTTCTAGCAATCGCGGTAAAGCTTTCGGGCTCGACCGTTCCACCTGGTGAAGGCCCACCTTTTCTAGATCGCGTCAGCCAGAACGGTTTATTCGTTGGCTTTACCGCAACAATTTTGGCAATCCCCTTGTTCTTGCCTCTGACCATGGGAGTCGTCGCTGGTGACACGATTGCGGGAGAGGCGAACACCGGCACCTTGCGTTATCTGCTGATTGCACCGGTCAGCCGAGTTCGGTTGTTAATTGTTAAATTTATTGGTGCAACAGTCTTTGCAGTTGCTGCCACAGTTACGCTAGTTGTTACTGGAATCCTGATTGGTATCGCGTTATTTCCTATTGGTCCCGTGACTTTATTATCTGGTGATGTCATTGCGATTCCAGCAGCCTTGCTGCGCCTTGCACTTGTTGCTCTATATGTAACCATCTCTTTGATGGGACTAGCTGCAGTTGGTTTATTTATCTCAACGTTGACCGTTATTCCGGTCGGTGCCATGGCCGCAACTGTTGTTGTATCAACTGTTTCGCAGATTCTGGCAACGCTGCCACAGCTAGAAGTGATTCATCCTTATCTTTTGACGTATTACTGGCTCGGCTTTGCTGATTTATTGCGCGCACCAATGAACTTTACTTCGATGATTAGTAATATCTTGTTGCAGATCGCTTATATCGCCATCTTTGGATCACTGGCATATAGCCGCTTCACCACTAAAGATGTGCTCTCTTAATCTTTAAATTTCAGTAAATGTAAAGAGCGCTTCGATGTAATGCTCGCCTGTGATTCCTAAATTAGCTGCATCAGGTGGTGCCGTCTGCGGTTCAACACAGATGCCTTCAGGATCTTCGGTGTAGACAACCCACCACGGCGCATCTGATTCGATATCGATACGCACAACATCTTCATAAATCACTGCAGGTGTTCCGCGGACATCAGTAAATGCATCATCCCAAGGTTCTGGCGTTGGGTTAATGATCTCTCCGGTAGGTAAACCATCTACGCGCTTAAGCATCTTGCCTGCGCTAAATTCGAGTTCAGCGCTGCCTCCCACACCTAAATCGCGCGCAAACCACGGGTGCATTCCCATCCATACAGGCAGATCGCAGCCATTGGCATCGTATTCAAGTGACCAACGAATGGCATCATCTAAAACTTCAATTGTTTGCTCGACCGTTGCACCGCCATAAGGCTTTGGCAGATGTAATAACGAGCGGCCCGGGCCAATCTCTTGCCACGATGATGTGACGCCAAAACCATGCAGTGCATTAGGTGGATCTAAAACTGTAGGTAGCTGAAATTGGCCAGCAGTGGGTGAAGTAATCAGCCCATCTTTAATGCGCCCCGCCCACGGAGCCATCGCATACCAACCGTAATTAACAATGCCGCCACGAAAAGGAATTGTCATCTCGAGTTCGCGCCATTTCAACGATGCGATACGACCACCAGCATCGAGATCAATTGCTAATTGAAATTCAGCGTCATCAATAAATTGCACGGTGCTCCTTCTTTACCTGTGAGAAAAAATTACTTCTTAAGTTCATGTTTGTAAGGAGGCTCTGCGCCCTTACGTGAACATGTAATTCCGGCGGCGTATGCAGCACGAGCCAAGGTAGCAGTTAATACTTCACCGGTTAACGCCATAATGCCCTTTTCAACCATCGCTTCTACAATGATTGCGCCGACAGTATCGCCGGCACCAACAGTATCTGCAACAACGATTTTCTCTCCAGGTACTTCAACTGATCCATCTTGGGCATAGCCAATAATTCCGTTGGCACCGCGAGTAATTACAACTAAAGCTGCGCCATCTCGCACCCAACGATTAGCGATATCAGCAATTGCTTGACCTGGAAATAACCACGCCAAATCATCATCACTTACTTTAATGACAGATGAGATGGCCGCCCATTTTTCTACAGCGGCCTCGTATTGATCGCGATCTCCCATAACAGATGGGCGAATATTGGGATCAAAGACAATCGGTGCAAACTCAGCAACGTTTAACGCCCAGTCATATAAAACATCGGCGCTTGGCTGAATGATTGTTACTAAAGTTCCGATATGTAATACCTCTGGCTTATAACGCGATGGATCTGGCAACCAATCTAAAGAGAAATCAAAGGTCGCGGTGCCAGCGATTTCAAAGATATATGAAGCCCCACCCTTTTCATCGAGTGAAACAATCGCGCGACATGTAGGTAGATCGCTGGTCTTTGCTAAATCAAGTTTCACTTCATCATCT
>JAXITH010000188.1:0-2385 GCA_034680185.1 Candidatus Planktophila sp. | reverse complement strand
GCCTTCCAAAGTGATTTACCGTAGCCAGCTTTGATCTCTGCAAAGTTTTTATACATACGTGTCTGCGCAAGAGAAGAACCATCTGCAACTCCGCCGCGCGCACCTGACGCAATCAGCGCGCGTGCAAGTTCCATGTCATCAAGAACTTCAGCTGCAATCGCGCTGAAACCGCCGATGTTATCTAGGGCGCTCTTCTTAACAAGAAAGAACTGGCCGTTAGCGACGGCTAAAGAAGTGCGCGAAGATTTTTCAGCGATTCGCAAAGGAACCGTGCTCATCCATGACCATTGCAGCAGTGGTTGAATCAAACGTTCTGAAAAAGTTTTGGCGATCTGCCGTGGATAAGGAGAAATAAATGAGCGGTCACCAAGCATTTCAAGCGCCTGTGCAATAGCAGTCGAAGTCAGGCGCACATCGGCATCAAGAGTTACGACGACCTCACCAGTGGCCTGCAAATATCCCTGTTGTAGCGCCCATGGTTTCCCAAGCCAACCCTCTGGAAGAGTAGGTGCGTTGATAATTTTTATCTGTGCCCCGCCATCTTTGGCTTCCTGCAGTTTGTCGGCAGTTTCATCCGATGATGAGTCATTGATAAAGATAATTTCTGGCTTAGTTAAAAATTGCTGAGCCTGCAAGCTAAGTACCAGATCTGCAATGTTTTCAGCTTCGTTTCGTACCGGAATCAAGATAGTTACTGATTCACTGCGTTCAATTGCGGGTGCGGGACGGCGGATCGTAAAGAAGTTAGCAACTGCCAACCAAAGCAGGATTACAGAGGCAAAGAAAGCGAAATTGGTTAACACAATAAAAGTGGTTAAGGGCGCCCGAGCCAGCGAGAGAATAGATAAGGTGCAAGAAATGCTCCAAAAGTTATGCCAAATAGGAATGAGATTCCTGGACGATCAAAGAAGAAGAGATTAGAAACAACTCCGGCAAACCAAGTCCAAATCATGAAGAAATCAACGGCGGTGTAACTCGCGCTCTGCTTGCGACGTTCGCGAGGCAGGGCTAAGTGCAAGATAGCGATCAGAGCCATTCCCGATAACAACCAACCGAAAGCATTTGATAGCGGTACTTCAGGAGTAAATGGAACATGCGAACCCGGAACTTCCCAAGTCCAACGTCCAGCGTTAACCATTTGTGGATCGAGGAATAAGTCGTAAGCCATCATGCCAAAGCCACCATAGAGAAATACCCAGTTACTAGATACGCGGCGGGCAACACATAGAACTGGGTGAGCGATCATCGCCCAAGCAAATGGGACAACAAGTGGAACGCTAATTAACTGCGGACCAAGCGAAGGATCGTATTCATAGATACCAAAAGGCCAACCAGTTTTCACACCAATTAACTCGATAAAGAAACCGAATGTGAGTGCAATACCTAGATATGTAAAGGCATAACGTGCGCCATAAGACAACAACGCATGTAGCGCCATAGCTCCAGCGCCCCAATAAACAGTTGCGATTGTGACAACGCGAAGTTGTTCACCATCGAGCAGTGGATACGAAACCTGCAAAAGAAGTGCAATTCCGAGAATCAAATAGAGAAAAAGACGAGAGCGATCCGAGATTCCGCGACGGTGGCGCCGGCGGGGGTTGTAGTGGCGAATCGACATGGGCTAATTCTGCCCTAGTAATTGATAAAGGAAATACCGCTATTTTGTAAGAGCGCCGCGGATTTCGCGCACGGAAAAGCGCGCAAAGAGTTCCTCGGCATACCAAGCATGACGTTCAGTGGCTGCGATCGCTTCTTGATGGGCTGCGCCTTTGTAAGCAAAGTTTCGTAAATCAGCGCCAGAGCGCCAATGTGAGAAAGTTCCTTGTAATCCAATAGGTGCTTCACCAATTCCAATGGTTCTGATTAAGCCAGGGGATGAATGCAGGCTTGAGGTAACTGGAGGAACTGCTTTCCAGAAACGAAAGTTTTGTGACCATTTAATTCGAGCGCGGGTAATTGCAACAACTTCACCTTCACCTGCCGAATTGGCATAGTCAAATGGGTTCTTTTTCGCCCATAAACCATGGGATGAAATCGGATCAACCAGGTAGCGGACTTCTTCCACGCTATTTTCACGCCAGCGGTTAATTGTCCGCGAACTATCCAAAGCGCTCAATTGAGCACTATCAATAACGACCAGCGCACCCCAGCGAGTTGCATCAGCATCGCGCGGAGTAAAGGTTTCACCTTTTCCAGATCCGAGCATCTTGGCAAATTTCACGCCTTTGGCTCTGCGAAGCGCACCACGATCAAGGGCCATGCGAAGGAGCGCAAAACCAATCTTGCTCTGCTTTATCTTCCAAAAGTAAATTACGGTTACAAGATCATCGGTCATTTATTGATTCCGGCCACAGAGAATATTTCCGCAGCAACTTCCTGCGGGTG
>JAXITH010000187.1:0-2391 GCA_034680185.1 Candidatus Planktophila sp. | reverse complement strand
GATGGTTCTGCTGTCGTCTTTCCGGCACCGGGTACTCCGGTTGAAAATAATGGCGTCCAGGTTGGTTTTCTTGGCACTGTCGCTCGCCACCATGAACTCGGTCCAATCGCACTTGCGTTAATAAAGCGCTCAACTCCAACTGATGCTGTCTTAACTGTTGATGGAATCAGCGCAGCGCAAGAGGTTATAGTTTCAGGTTCACGATGAAGTACTCGCTTTGAAAATCTTGGGTCAGCTGTTAATTGTTTCAATCGCAGCTCTTGCGATTATGTGGGCCGTTCGTAAGTTATAAAGCTACGATTGCCCCATGGAGCTCTTCACCACCGTACTTCTGGCACTTGTTTCTATTGTGCTTGGGCTTGGGCTCGTCATTTATGGTCTGCGCGGACGCCGTGAATCTCAGGCGCGTGATGCACGCACCTATAAGAGAGGAAGAATTTAATGGCATTTGTTATCCCTGAAGGCCTTCATGAAGATCTTTATCCGCTTGCCTGGATGGTCGGCAAATGGGGCGGAAAAGGTATGGGCGAATATCCAGGCGTTCCTAAATTTGAATATACCCAAGAGGTTATCTTTCGCCACGATGGGCGACCATTTCTTGAGTACTCATCACGCTCTTGGTTGATCGATAGCAACGGCGAAGTAATCCGCCCAGGCGCATCTGAATCTGGGTATTGGCGCATCAAACCAAATCGAGTACTTGAAGTTGTTATTGCACATAGCACCGGCCTTGCTGAAGGTTGGGTGGGAAGAATTAGCGACGATCGCCCTGCAATTCAATTGGCATGGGATAGCGCATATGTGGCTCCGACTGCAAAGTCTGTTGAAGATGGTGCGCGTCTATATGGTTTAGTTGAAGGACAACTCTTTACCTCTTATGACATGGCAGCGATGGGTAAAGAGCTACAAGCACACTTGTGGTCATCGCTTGAGCGACAGGTAGAGGCTTAATGAGCGATGCAGTTCTTGCTGAACTAGTCCGGAGCGAAATTGTTGAATCAATTCATCACGGATTTCTCGTGGCGCTCAATGCTGATGGCAGTGAGAATCTGGTACTTGGCGATAGCAACCACCTGATCTTTCCGCGTTCGACCGTCAAATCTTTTCAAGCTGCAGCGATGATGCGTCACGGTTTAGAACTCGAACCACGCTTGTTGGCGCTAGCTGCATCAAGTCATTCAGGATCACCTGCGCATATTGCAGCGGTGCGCGAGATCTTGGCGCTCGCCGGTCTTGATGAAACCGCACTGCAATGCATGTTAGATAGACCATTGGGTGAAAAAGAGAAGGCGGCATATGGTGACGCTGCACCTACTCGTATCGCAATGAATTGCAGCGGCAAACATGCAGCTATGTTATTTACGTGCGTTGTTAACAATTGGCCGATTGCAAATTATTTAGATGCAGACCATCCTTTACAACAGGCGTGTAAGCGCGAATTAGAAGAGCTCTCTGGCGAAAAGATAACGCTGACAAGTACTGATGGCTGCGGCGCTCCACTCTTTCTTATCTCAATGATGGGACTTGCTCGGGCAATACGCGCAATAACACTTTCGCCAGAGCCTCACCATCAACAAGTTCTATCGGCATCACGCGCATTTCCTGAGATGGTTGCAGGCGATGGACGTGTCACAACCGAGATGATGCGCGCCGTTAAAGATCTTTATATGAAAGATGGCGCAGAAGCCGTTGCTGTTGCATCTATGCCAGATGGTCGAACCCTCGTTTTTAAAATAGGCGATGGTTCACTTCGCCCACTTAACCTATTGATTAACTCTGGCCTTGCGCGATTAGGTGTTGCAACTTCGTACAAGGAAGAGAAAGTTTTGGGTGGAAGCACCGTTATTGGCTCGCTACGAGCTACTTTCTAGCTCGTATACAGCAATTATTGAACTAGCCCGTAGCTAGTTCTCTGCCGTATCCTTAAGTAGTGAATCGCCGTATCGCCACCTTAATGGTGCACACATCGCCCCTTGATCAAGCGGGTTCTGGCGATGCCGGCGGAATGAATATCTATGTCTGCGAATCAGCACAACAAATGGCGGCGCAAGGAATCGCAGTAGATATCTTTACGCGCAGAGCTAATAACGATTTTCCCGATGTAGTTGATTTAGGTAATGGCGTTCGCGTAATTCATCTCAATGTTGGCCCACTTGATGGCGTCACAAAAGAGAATCTTCCGGCGCTGATGCCTGCTCTCTCTGATGCATTTAAAGAAGCGCTATCGGGCGATACTAAATATGACTTAATCCATTCGCATTACTGGATCTCTGGAAAAGTTGCGATGCCAGTTGCAAAAGAGCTTGATATCCCGTTGGTACACACGATGCACACAATGGCGCGAGTAAAGAACCTCAACTTGGCAGAAGGTGAAAGCCCAGAGCCGATGAT
>JAXITH010000186.1:0-2409 GCA_034680185.1 Candidatus Planktophila sp. | reverse complement strand
CGGTGACCGTTGCAAGATGTTGCCAGATTGCAAAGTGATACAGAAGTTCGCAACCTTGCCAGAACCAGAAGATGGCAAGTTCACGTTTATCAATGATGGCAATGATTGCAAGGGGAGTAAGCCACAAAACATATTGCGGTGAGTAAACCTTGCTTACCGCCATGACGATGATAAAAATGAAAATCGCAGTATGGGCCAAAGTCGGTGGCGTGCGAAGTTGTAGAAGATAAAGAACGAGAGCCGTTGTGCCGATGAGCAAGAGAAGAACAGATAGGTAATTCTGATGTGTGAGATCTAGCCCCACATTAGAAAGTGCGTACCAGAGTGATCCCCAGTCAGATCCGCGGTTGAGGTTGAGTGAATAAAAACGCCACCAACCATCTGGGGTTGTCAGAAATACCGGAGCATTGATCGCTACAAAAGTTCCAACTACTACCGCCAAATACTTGAGGAAGTTCTGAATCTTCTCCTGTCGAAAGAAGATCAGTGCAATTGGTATCAATAAGAAGATCGGCAGAAACTTTGTTGAAATCGAAATTCCCAGTAGCGCTGCGCTAAGAAAAATCTTCTCTCTATCGAATAAGTAAATCGCAACCATCATCGTTGCAATCGCCCACAAATCCCAATTGATATAGAGCGATGCCACTGCAGCTGGCGCAAGCGGAAGAAGATAGGCAAACTCGGGGCGAATCCTATAAACGATAAAGGCTATAAAAATAAATAGCAGTGCAAGCAGAAATACATTTCCTAAAAAGTAATTATTTAAACCGTCAGGAATAACCTTTGCAGTAAGCCACATAACGGCGCCTTGCAGAACTGGATATTCGACAGCGTTCTCGCCGCCGCTAAATGCCCAACGCCCTTTATCTAGCTCTCGTTCGCCATATAGCGCTGGAATATCTGAGTAACAAGCATGTATGTATTGACCCGGCGCCTGCCAATTATCGGCAGCGCAGTAATTGAACTTTGCAAAGCTAAGAAGAGAGGTAAAGAGCGCAAGTAATAAAACAACGCGAAGAGTCACGCGCATCGAAGGCTAATTCTTCTTCGGAGTTTGTTTGCCGCCACTTGTCATAACGATTGGATCAAGGCCTCCAACATTTGCTGGTGCTGGGAAGCTCATAACTGGCTCGCCCTTGAGTGCGCCCTTCATAAATGCGGTCCAGATTCGCGCAGGGAATGTTCCACCCGTTACAGAAGTTAAGCCACCGATACCGTTGAGCGATTCAGATGCGCTATCGCGGAAGAGTGCAACCGATGCTGCTAATTGCGGTGTGTACGCACTAAACCAAGCAGATGCATTTGATTGTGATGTTCCGGTCTTTCCCGCAGCAGGTCGACCAAGTGCAAGGGCTGCAGAACCTGTTCCGCCATTAACAACGCTCTTCAGCGCATAGGTTAGATCGGCCATAACATCTTTATCAAATACTTCTTGTGTCTGCGCTTTTCCTTCATACAGGACGCCCTTATTTGGACCTGTCACAGATGCGACCATGTACGGCTTTGAGTAAACACCTTGTGCTGCAAATGTTGCATATGCATTGGTTACATCGATGACACGTGGGCTTGCAACACCTAGTGCAACAGATGGAGTTGCAATCATTGCAACGCTCTCAGGAATTCCCGCTCTGCGAGCAACATCAACGACTTTATCCATGCCCGCTTTCATCGCAAGTGGTACATAAACTGTATTAACTGAGTGCTGGGTTGCACTTAAGAGATCAACTTGGCCCCAACCTTCATTTCCATAATTAGAAACTTCATATGGCTTTCCTAAATCATCAAAAACTTGTGGTGAATCGCCATTCCACATTGATGTAAGTGGGATTCCTGCCTCAAGAGCTGCAGCTAGCGCAAATGGCTTAAAGGTAGAACCAGCAAGTGCGATTGATTGCGTTGCATCGTTTAATTGCCGGACTACATAATCTTTTCCGCCGTACATAGCGATTACTTCGCCGGTACCTGGTCGGATTGCTACGAGAGCAATATGGAGATTCTCTGGCGCCTTAGTTGGATACAACCTGTTTACCGCATCAACCGCAGATCGTTGTGCACGAGCCTCGATAGTTGTCTTAATGACATAACCGCCGACAAGTAGTTGATCTTGGGTAAATCCAAGCTTGCTCAACTCTTTCTGAACCGCATCAATGATGTAACCCTTAGGTCCACTGAGTTGACCTGAAGTTGTTCGCGGAGTTACCACTGGCATCTTCGCAGCCTTCGCTTCAGCTTCAGTGATCCACTTCTTGTCGAGCATTCCTTGAATTACATATTTGAAGCGATTATCTAAACGGACCTTATTCTCTTTAGAGAGCGCAGGGTCGTAATAACCAGGTGAGCGCAAGATACTTGCGATGACGGCAATCTGAGATAGTGAAAGTTGATTTACATTTCTATTGAAGTACTGCT
>JAXITH010000185.1:0-2427 GCA_034680185.1 Candidatus Planktophila sp. | reverse complement strand
GCGCATATGACTGGAAAACCATTGCGATATCGCGATCTTTTGGAGCAACATTTGTTACATCACGATCACCAATAAGGATGCGACCTTCGTCGATCTCTTCTAGGCCGGCCAACATACGAAGTGATGTTGACTTACCGCAACCTGATGGGCCAACAAGAACCAAAAATTCGCCGTCTTTAACGGTGAGGTTTAACTTGTCGACTGCTGGCTTGGTTGTGCCTGGGTAGATACGTGTTGCGTTTTCGAATACAACAGATGCCATTTAAGGTATCTCCTTCTCCGGGCAGGTACGTGCCCGACGGTCCGAGGATGAAGGTGCTAGCCGGTTGGCTAGGCTGGGAAAGGATATGCCACGCGTGGGTATGAAGGGAAGAGGCGGTAAAAAATAGCCACCTGCGCGTTGCAAGCCTTAGAATTAACCCACCATGGACCCTTACCCGATTGGTTCTCTCCTAGGCGATCTAGCCACCGTAGCCGGCCTAATTCTGCTCGGTTCATTCTTTGTAGCAGCTGAAATCGCCCTCATCTCACTTCGTGAAAGCCAGGTACGTCAGCTTTCTGGCCGCGGAAAACGTGGCGCTAAAGTCGCAGCTCTTGCGACCAACCCAAATCGTTTCCTAGCAGCAGCCCAGGTCGGTGTAACCGTCTGCGGTTTCTTATCTGCAGCGCTCGGCGCCGAAAAACTTGGCGTATATGTCATTCCTAAATTAGAAGATCTTGGTTTAACCAATGATGCAGCCAGTGTTACTTCCCTCGTTGGAGTGACTTTGGTTATCGCTTACTTCTCACTTGTCTTTGGTGAATTAGTTCCAAAGCGTTTAGCGCTTTTTCGCACTGAGGAAATTTCGCTGTGGAGCGCTGGTCCAATTGATTTCACCGCAAAGTTCTTTAGACCGGTTATCTGGTTGCTTTCAAAATCAACCGATGTTGTCGTGCGTATCTTTGGAATCGATCCCAAAGAACAACGTAGCCAGATGTCTGAAGAAGAGCTCCTTGATTTAGTTACTGGCCACGCTGCACTTACCGCTGAAGAGCGCGATATTGTGGAAGAAGTATTTAATGCTTCCGAACGTCAAGTGCATGAAGTCATGGTGCCGCGCACCGAAGTTGATTTTATGGATGCTTCGCTAACTGTTGGCAAAGCGATTGCGCTCGCAGTAGATCGCGCACATTCACGCTATCCCGTCGTCCGCGGTTCAACCGATGAGGTAATCGGATTTATTCACGTGCGCGACTTGCTTGATACTTCTCTAGTTAGCGCTGGCGGAAAGATTCAAGAGTTAGTCCGTAACATCATGTTCCTTCCTGGCACCAAAGGCGTTCTGCCTGCCCTCACCGAGATGCGCAATCAACGCCAGCATTTGGCGATCGTGCTCGATGAGTACGGCGGCACCGACGGCATTGTTACTCTCGAAGATCTCGTTGAATGTTTGATTGGCGATATCAAGGATGAATATGACACCGATGAAGCTGAAGTTTCAGTCGAATCACGCACCGGTGACTTTGAGGTCGATGGCCTTATTTCTATCGATGATCTACGTGAGGAAACAGGTATTGAAATCCCTGAAGGCCCATACGAAACAGCGAGCGGATTTGTGATGCATTTCTTGGGCCGAATCCCTGTAGAACACGATGTAGTCGGCGTTAACGGGATTCGAATCACGGTTTTGACGATGGAAGGCAAGCGCGCAGGACAGCTATTGATATCGCGTAACTAGCGATTCATGCGAGAATTACAACTATGACGCAGAAGAGAGTTCTCTCGGGTATCCAACCCACCAGCGACTCTTTTCACCTGGGCAATTACTTAGGCGCCTTAAAGCAGTGGGTAGATCTCCAAAGCGGCAACGATGCGTATTACTGCATCGTGGACCTTCACGCGCTAACCGGAGATATAGATCCTGCACTTCTGCGCAAGCGAATCCTTACTTCAGCGGCGCAGTTAATTGCCATCGGAATCTCACCTGAAAAATCAACGCTCTTTGTTCAATCCCATATCGCCGAGCACAATCAACTCGGTTGGATCATGGAATGTATCGCCGGTTTTGGTGAAGCAAACCGTATGACGCAATTTAAAGATAAATCTGCCAAGGGTGGTGCAGACACTGCACGTGTTGGACTCTTCACTTATCCGATGTTGCAGGCCGCTGACATTCTTCTCTACCAAGCGCACCAAGTTCCTGTCGGTGAAGATCAACGCCAGCACATCGAATTAACGCGCGATCTAGCAACTCGATTTAATTCTAAGTTTGGTGAGACGTTCAGGATTCCCGAAGGTTACATCTTGAAGTCAGGCGCCAAGATTTACGATCTACAAGAGCCAACAAATAAGATGAGTAAATCATCCGGTTCGGCTGCTGGCGTACTTGAGATCATGGATACGCCAGAAGCAAACGCTAAAAAAATTAAGAGCGCCACAACTGATGC
>JAXITH010000184.1:0-2431 GCA_034680185.1 Candidatus Planktophila sp. | reverse complement strand
GAAAAGTTTGGACAACGCCAGTTGATTCAATTGTTCGCGTACGAACCGGTGAGCGCGGAACGGATGCGATCTAGGGGATAAGTCAAGTAAGTAAGATAGCTACATGGGTACACGTGAGCGACGGGAGCGATCGAACGAGAGCGATCGCTTCCTGACCTCGCTATTTAGCCAAGTACCAAATGTAGTTAGTGGGGTAGCACTCGCCGCGGTCGGAGGTTACGGCCGCGGTGAGCTATCACCAGGATCAGATTTAGATATTCTCTTTCTACATAACGGGAGAATTGATGAAAAGGCTCTCGCAGAGCTAGTAAATAAGATTCTCTACCCACTTTGGGATAAATCTTTTAAAGTCGATCATTCAGTTAGAACTAGATCTGAAACTCGTGAAAGCGCATCCAGCGATTTAAAGGTGGCGCTGGGACTACTTGATATTCGATTGATTTGTGGCGATCCAGATTTAGTTGCTGCAGTTCAACACGATGCAATTGATGATTGGCGCAGCAATTCAAGCGAGAGATTGCCGGAGTTGCGCCGTTCCCTTGTCGAGCGTCATCTTCGCGCCGGTGATCTCGCCTATCTTCTAGAACCTGATTTGAAGGAAGCGCGAGGTGGTTTAAGAGATATCAACGCACTACGTGCAATTTCTCTTTCAGGCGCCGTAGCAGTCTCACTAGAACATATCAGCAGCGCTGAATCTGTTTTAAACAACGCGCGCGAAGCTTTACACACTGTTACTGGCAGAGATAAAGATCGTCTACTTTTTCAAGAGCAAGATAAAGTCGCTGAACAATTGAAATATGCCGATGCCGATGCGCTTATGAGCGATATTGCACAAGCCGCAAGATCAGTTGACTATCTCCTTGAATCCACCTGGCATCGCTTTGATCATCGCGGCAAAGATGGACTTGGACGCTTCTTAAAGAAACCACGTACAACACAAATTGCGCAGGGGATATCTATTGCCCATCAAGAAGTATTTATCGATGAAGGTTTCAACTTTGCCAGTGATCCCGTAATTGGATTACGTGCCGCCGCAATCGCAGCGCAGGCAGGACGTCCCGTTTCGCCTTCAACTTTGCAAGCCCTAGCTCAAGCTTCACAATCAGGAATAACTAAGCTACCTAACCCATGGCCACGATCAGCGCGCGAGAATTTGATTGCGCTAATTGGTGCAGGTGCGCCGATGGTCCGCATCTGGGAAGGGCTTGATCAAGAAGAAATTCTCTTCGATTGGTTGCCGGAATGGCGAGCAGTACGTTCCTTGCCACAGCGAAATGCTTTGCATCGCCATACCGTTGATAGACATATGGTTGAGACGGCGGTATTTGCTGCTGCGCTAACTAGAAATGTGCACCGCCCAGACCTGCTCCTCTTTGCTGCGCTGTTCCATGACATCGGGAAAGGTACGCAAGAAGATCACAGCGATCGCGGCGAGAAGTTAATCGAACCACTTGCGCGTCGTATTGGATTTGATGAAAACGATATTGCGACCTTAAAGCTATTGGTAAAACACCATCTGCTACTAAGCGCGACTGCGACGCGAAGAGATTTAGATGATCCGGCAACAATCGCCAGCGTAACCGCTGTTATTCCAGATTTACAGACCCTAGAACTCCTACATGCGTTGAGTATCGCTGATGGACAGGCTACTGGACGGGCCGCATGGAGTGACTGGAAAGAGAGTTTGTTAAGCGAACTCGTAAGTCGAGTTACATCCGCGCTCACCGATAACACAATCGCGCGACAACCAGAATTCACAACCGAACAGAGAGTTTTGGCCGATGCCGGTGAGCTTCAGGTCAAAGTTGAAGCCCGTGATCCTGATTTTGCAATTGAAATTATTGCTCCAGATAAAACTGGCTTGCTTTCAATTGTTGCCGGCGTATTAAACCTTGCCAGGTTTGATGTTCGTTCCGCGCGCACCCAAACGATCGGCAAGAGCGCCATCATGAAGTGGATTGTTACGCCAAACCAATTTGCACCATCGGTTGACGAGATTGCGATAAAGGAGGCGATTGCGCTAGCTCTTGAAGATGCATCTGATTTAACTGAACGGATTAAACGTCGCGTGGCTGATTATGCAAATATTCCATCAATTCCGGTCCCGCTTCCGATAGTTGAAACTTTCATGGATTCGGCAACAGATGCAACCATTATTGAAGTCCGAAGCCATGACCGTCCCGCACTTTTATTTGGAATCGGTGATGTAATCACCAAATCACAAGTAGATATTCGCTCAGCGATTGTTACAACTTTGGGGGCGGAAGCAATAGATACCCTCTATGTCACTGAAATTGGTGGGGGAGCGCTCTCTCCTGAGCGCGCTAAAGAAGTCGCCGATCGCCTTTCTAGCGCACTGGCTTAATTAACCTTTCAAGTAGTATTGCCACCTTATGTTTGACAATCTCTCCTCCAAATTCTCCAACGCATT
>JAXITH010000183.1:0-2447 GCA_034680185.1 Candidatus Planktophila sp. | reverse complement strand
TGAATCAGTTAAATCCATGGGCTTGAAGTATGCAACGATTACTGGCGTTACCCGCGATGATTTGCCTGATGAAGGCGCTTGGCTTTACGCCGAAACTATCCGCCAAGTACACGAGTTAAATCCCGGTTGCGGCGTTGAAATGTTGGCACCGGACTTCCATGCCAAGCCAGAACTGTTAAATCAAATCTTTGAAACTAAGCCAGAAGTTTTTGCGCATAATCTGGAAACGGTCCCCCGTATTTTCAAGCGCATTCGTCCTGCATTTACCTATGAGAAATCACTTCACGTAATTAACATGGCTCGCGAATATGGATTAATCACCAAATCAAATTTGATTCTTGGTCTTGGAGAAACGCGCGAAGAAATCTCGCAAGCCCTGGTTGATTTGCATGACGCAGGATGCGACCTCATTACGATCACTCAATATCTACGTCCTACTAATAAGCATCACCCAGTCGAACGCTGGGTAAAGCCAGAAGAGTTTGTCGAATTAGCCGCTGAAGCAACCGAAGTTGGGTTCCTCGGTGTCATGAGCGGTCCCTTGGTACGCTCAAGTTATCGAGCAGGCAGACTTTATAAACAAGCCCTGGAAGCGCGATCTGCGCAAGGTTCAAACCGTGGCTGAGCTTGTCTATCCACCAGTAATTGTTGCGTTAAAGAGTTTTTGGAAATACCTAGGACTTCAATTCACCTTCGAAGGTGAAGCTCATATCCCCCGCAAAGGTGGAGCAATATTGGCGATGAACCACATCGGCTACCTAGATTTTGCGTTGATTGGAACTGCGGCGCTTCCGGCAAATCGCTTAGTTCGATTTATGGCTAAGAAAGAAATTTTCGATAATAAGTTAGCTGGCCCGCTGATGCGCGGAATGCACCATATAAACGTTGATCGCAATAACGGTTCGGCTTCTTTTGTCGCTGCGCTACGAGCACTTCGCTCAGGAGAAATCGTCGGAATATTTCCCGAAGGAACTATCTCTAAGAGTTTTGAAATTAAAGAGCTGAAATCTGGCGCCGTTCGTTTGGCGATGGGTTCAGGGGTCCCTGTAATTCCATCGGTGGTTTGGGGATCGCAGCGAATCTGGACCAAAGGCGTGAAGCGTGATTTGAAGCGGAAGAATGTTCCAATTTTTGTAACCTTTGGCGAACCCTTGCACTTTGAAAAGGGCAGTGATGTTGAAGCCGGCGAAAAGTTATTGCGCGAAAAACTGATCGCATTGCTCCATGAAGTGCAGGAAAAATACCCTGATAGCCATATTGGTCAGCGTTGGGCGCCGCTTCGTCTTGGTGGTACCGCTCCCGCTCCCCTAAACTAGCGCTCATGTTTAAGAAGAAGGCGAAAGAGCCAAAGATTAAAAAGGTCCGTTTCCAAACATTTCGTGATGCATATTCAGTCACCAAGAGCGTAAAGCCTTGGATCGGCGCAGGCATCTTCGGAGTATTCGCCATCACCTGGTCGATTGGAATATCAACCGGTCTCGTTATCGGGCATCCGATTTACGTAGGATTTGTCTCGCTCCCAATCGCAGCTCTTGCTGCGATGTTCTTCTTCACTCGCATCGCAGGATCAGCCGCTTACGTTTCAATTGAAGGTCAGATTGGCGCCGGCGCAAGTGTGTTAATGGCAATCCGTAAGGGTTGGGTTACAACTCCGGCCGTTGCGGTAACTAAAAATCAAGATATGGTCCACCGCAGCATTGGTCGCGCAGGAATCGTAATTACTGGCGAAGGCACTCAAGCAGTGCGCGCCATGTTGCAAGATGAGCGAAAGAAATCTGAGCGCTTTGCACCAGGTGTTCCTGTGATTGAAATCTACGTTGGAGACGGCCCTGGCCAAGTTCCGCTTCGCAAATTGCAGAAGCACATTGCCAAATTGCCTAAGAAATTATCTGCTCATCAGATGCGCGAAGTTCGTGCGCGCTTTAAGGCAGTTGGCGGAATGTCACTTCCAATTCCAAAGGGACCGATGCCAAAGGGCGTTCGCGTTCCTAAGCGCTAGATCTGCGCTTTCTTACTTCGCAGATCTAAAAGTCTGGACCCACTTAAACGTTCGTGAATTCCTCTGCCATTTTCATCATAAGTAATCGCTGTGACTACCAGACAGAGCAATACTGTTCTGATTAACGATTGCAATAGCGTTGGATTGGCCCCGGTTTGAAAGTTGACCACCTTGACCCGGATTGCTCGATGACCAGCGGTTGCTCCCCCAAAGGCGGTCAGAACCAAGGTCTCCACAAAGAAGACGGCTAAGGTTAAACGGGAATCCGAGAAGAACCCTAAGGCGATCGCGTAACACATCAGCCAGTCAATAGTTAGCCCCAGTAAGCGTCGACCCAGGCTGATCTCATGTTTCATGCGCGCCAGCGTACTGAACGCGGGCGTTCGCTGCAGGTTTTACATGACTGTAACACTCCAGTTATGCCAAAAGGGGTTTGAAGTCTTAGGGT
>JAXITH010000182.1:0-2451 GCA_034680185.1 Candidatus Planktophila sp. | reverse complement strand
GGTAGGCGTCATGAAAGTTCATGTCGCCAACCACCCGCTAATCACACATAAGTTGACCGTTCTACGCGATGAAAGAACGGATTCGCCAACTTTTAGACATCTGGTTGAAGAGCTTGTGACTTTGCTTGCCTACGAAGCAACGCGTGAAGTACGAACCGAAGAGGTATCGATCAAAACTCCGGTTACAACAACTACTGGCTTGAAACTATCCGACCCCCGCCCAGTCGTGGTGCCAATTTTGCGAGCAGGCCTCGGAATGCTCGAAGGAATGACGCGTTTGATCCCAACGGCTGAAGTTGGATTCCTCGGAATGGTTCGCGACGAGAAAACACTGCAGGCGAGCACATACGCCAATCGCCTTCCAGAAAATCTTGCAGGACGTCAATGTTTTGTACTTGATCCAATGTTGGCAACCGGCGGCACGCTTGTCGCAGCGATCAACTTTCTAATCGAACGCGGTGCAGATGACATCACTGCGATCTGCATTCTCTCCGCTCCTGAAGGAATTAAAGTTTTGGAAGATGCCTTTGCAAACTCTGGCGTTCCAATCACTTTGGTTACAGGCGCACTTGATGAAAAGCTCAATGAGCACGGATATATCGTTCCAGGACTTGGTGACGCCGGCGATCGCCTTTACGGTGTTGTATAAATGGCATCAACTTCTCCTGGATACGGAATCACAATCCGTGTTGAGGGTGCTCCTGAACTTCAACCTGTTGCGCTAATTACCACGACTATTACAGGCGCTGGCGCAACAATCACCGCACTTGATGTTGTTGAATCTCTTTTAGAAAGAGTTGTTATCGACGTAACTTGTGACACGATCGATGCTGATCATGCGCAAGAGATCAACGAAGCGCTCACAGCCCACAAGGGTTTAACAGTTCGTAAAGTTAGCGATCGCACATTCTTACTTCACCTCGGTGGAAAGTTAGAAGTTCAATCAAAGGTCCCGCTAAAGACTCGTGATGATCTTTCTCGCGCCTACACACCAGGTGTAGCGCGTATTTGCCAAGCAATTGTTGATGATCCAGCCGATGTTCGCCGCCTGACAATGAAGCGAAATACCGTTGCCGTTGTTACAGATGGATCTGCGGTTCTCGGACTTGGAAATATCGGTCCGGCGGCAGCTCTTCCAGTAATGGAAGGAAAGGCCGCGCTCTTTAAGCGCTTTGCTGACGTTGATGCTTGGCCAGTCTGTCTTGATACCCAAGATGTCGATGAAATCGTTCGCACTGTGCAGTTAATTGCACCTGTTTACGGCGGAATCAACTTAGAAGATATTTCAGCGCCTCGTTGCTTTGAAATTGAAGAGCGCCTCCGTGAACTATTAGATATTCCGGTATTTCATGATGATCAGCATGGAACAGCAATTGTTGTTCTTGCCGCGTTAACTAACTCACTTAAATTGGTTGATAAGAAATTAGGCGAGATAACGATAGTTATGAGCGGAGCCGGAGCTGCCGGAACAGCGATCGCACGTTTGTTGACCAAGAGCGGTGCGAAGCAGATCATCGCATTCGATAAAGATGGCTGCGTTACTCCAGGATTTAGCGGAAAGATTTCCGATGCCATGAAGGGCGCAGATGTATTTATCGGCGTAAGCGCTCCAAATGTTTTAACTGAAGCAGATGTTGCTGCCATGGCTAAGGGTTCAATTGTTTTCGCGCTTGCTAATCCTGATCCTGAAATTGATCCAGTGATTGCACGCAAGTACGCAACTGTGGTTGCCACAGGTCGTAGCGATCAACCAAATCAAATCAATAACGTGCTGGCTTTCCCTGGAATCTTCCGCGGTCTACTTGATGCGCAGGCGCATAAGATCACTGATGAACTTCTTATTGCAGCCGCTGAAGCGATCGCATCTTGCGTCACCGCATCCCAACTAAATGCCTCCTTCATCGTTCCGAGCGTCTTTGATGCCCAAGTGGTCTCCAAGGTGGCTGCGGCAGTAAAAAAGAGCGTATAAATGGAGTTAGCAGCCTCTTTTGACGCTCAGCTCTCTTCGCTAGCGCCATTTATCTTCTACGTAGTTGTCGCAGGCATCGTCTTCATCGAAACCGGCCTGCTCTTCGGATTCTTCTTACCTGGAGATTCAATTCTCTTTAGTGCTGGCTTGGTTGCTGCAGCTCACGGAAATATCAATATCGTAATTCTCGTTACCGCTATTTTTCTTGCGGCGTTTTTCGGTGATCAAGTTGGTTTTGTTATCGGAAGAGTTGTCGGGCGTCCGTATTTAGATAAACGAGAGTCTCCGCGAATTCAAAAACTAATTAAGAACGCCGAAGAGTTTTACGATAAAACTGGCTGGTGGGCAGTCGTCGCCGCGCGATTCTTCCCTTGGATTCGCACCTTTGTTCCGCCAATTGCTGGCGCTGCGATGATGAATTACTACAGATTCTTATCTGCCAATATCTTGGGAGCGCTCTTATGGGGCGTTGGAATCACGCT
>JAXITH010000181.1:0-2479 GCA_034680185.1 Candidatus Planktophila sp. | reverse complement strand
GGCTGCGCAAAGAATCTGAACGTGGCTTGATCGCGCGTTTCGGAGATCGTGCAACAGATGAACATCGCACTCGTTTAAATTACGAACTTGATGTAATGATCAAGATGGGCTTCCCGGGTTACTTCTTAGTTGTGGCCGACTTGGTTGCACATGCTAAAAAAGTTGGAATTCGCGTTGGTCCTGGTCGTGGTTCTGCTGCAGGTTCATTGGTTGCATATGTCCTTGGTATTACGGGACTTGATCCAATTGAACACGGCTTACTTTTCGAACGCTTCCTCAATCCAGAACGTATCTCTATGCCAGATATCGACTTGGACTTCGATGAACGTCGCCGCAGCGAAATGATTCGCTACGCCACTGAAAAATATGGCGAAGATCGTGTCGCGCAGATCATCACTTACGGAACCATTAAATCTAAGCAGTCGATTAAAGATGCAACTCGCGTACTTGGATATCCATATGTAATTGGTGAAAAGCTAACTAAGGCCCTCCCACCTTCAGTGATGGGTAAAGATATTTCGCTCTCCGGCGTATTTGATAGCCAAGATCCACGACATGGTGAAGCCGGCGAATTCCGCGAGCTTTACAACACTGATCCAGATTCAAAGAAAGTTGTTGATTTAGCGCGCGGTCTGGAAGGGCTAAAGCGCCAATGGGGCGTGCACGCAGCTGGAGTAATCCTTTCGCGCGAACCACTGCTTGATGTAATCCCAATTCATCGCCGCGAAGCAGATGGCGCGATCATTACTCAATTCGATATGGGCGCATGCGAATCTACCGGCCTTTTAAAGATGGATTTCTTGGGTCTGCGTAACCTTTCAGTTTTAGATGATGCGCTCCTAAATATTAAAGAGAATCAAAATATTGATGTAGTCCTGGAAGATCTTCCCTTGGCAGATCAGAAGACCTTCGAACTTTTATCGCGCGGTGACACTCTCGGTGTATTCCAACTCGACGGTGGTCCAATGCGCGCTCTGCTTCGCAGCATGGCCCCCGATTCCTTCGCTGATATCTCAGCCGTTATCGCGCTCTACCGTCCGGGTCCGATGGGTGAAAATGCGCACAATAACTATGCCGATCGCAAGAACGGTCGCAAGCCGGTGGAACCAATCCACCAAGAACTCTCCGAAGTCCTGCAAGAGATTCTTGGCGACACCTACGGATTGATCGTTTATCAAGAACAAGTAATGGCGATCGCACAAAAGGTTGCTGGCTTCTCACTCGGTCGCGCAGATCTTTTACGTAAGGCGATGGGTAAGAAGAATAAGGAAATTCTAGATAAGGAATACGTCCCATTCGAAGCGGGAATGAAAGAGAACGGTTTTTCAACTGCTGCGATTAAACGTCTTTGGGACGTTCTTATTCCGTTCTCCGATTACGCATTTAACCGTGCGCATAGCGCAGGTTACGGAGTTGTTTCATTCTGGACTGCCTACCTAAAAGCTAACTTCCCAACGGAATATATGGCAGCGCTACTAACTAGCGTTCGAGACGATAAAGATAAATCAGCGCTATATCTCTCTGAGTGTCGACGTATGGGAATAAAGGTTCTTCCACCAGATGTAAATGAATCAAATGCCGAATACACACCGCGCGGCAAAGATATTCGCTTCGGCCTCGCGGCAATCCGCAACGTGGGCGAAGGCGTAGTTGCATCAATTAAATCTGCTCGCACTGCAAAGGGCGCCTTTACCTCCTTCGGAGATTTCTTAGCCAAGGTAGATGCTCAGGTTTGCAATAAGAAAACCATCGAATCTCTAATCAAAGGTGGAGCATTCGATTCGTTAAATCATCCGCGAAAAGCGTTGATGTCGGTTCACCTCGAAGCGATCGATTCGGTAATCGAGACTAAGCGCGCTGAAGCGATCGGACAGTTCGACTTATTCGGTGGCGAATCAATGACCCAGGTTTCAGGTCTAGAAATTGAGATCCCAACATTTGAATGGGATAAGTCAACGCTACTTAGCTTTGAGCGCGAGATGCTCGGTCTCTATGTTTCAGATCATCCACTGCTTGGCGTTGAACATATCTTGCGTTCCAATACCGATATGTCCATTAGCGCGCTACAGAGCGATGAAAGCGCGGCAGATGGCATGGTGACTCTGGGCGGTTTGATCACCGGCGTACAGCGCAAAGTTTCACGCCAAGGTTCATCTTGGGCGATCGTAAGTTTGGAAGATCTAGAAGGTGCTATCGAAGTTCTCTTCTTCTCAAATACTTACAATCAATATGCGCTGACGCTTATCGAAGATCGGGTGGTTACTGTTCGCGGACGGTTCGAGCGCCGTGATGAAGTTCTTCGCTTCACCGCTCTAGAAATGAAATCACTTGATGTCTCAACCGGTCCAGTTGGTCCGCTTTTAATCTCTTTGCCAATTGCGCAATGCACTCCACCAGTGGTTGATCGCATGAAAGAAATATTGCGTTCACATCCCGGAAAACGTGAAGTCCATATGCAGATCGATGATCAAGGCGTTCT
>JAXITH010000180.1:0-2494 GCA_034680185.1 Candidatus Planktophila sp. | reverse complement strand
ATCCATGGTGCCGATCGCGGCGGCATATGCGATGCGATGTGTGATCGCGCGAGTTTTACCGGTGCCAGCGCCTGCAATTACACAGACTGGCCCGCGGGTAGCAAGGGCAACTGCGCGTTGATCGTTATCGAGAGCGGCGAGAATTTCTTCGGCGCGAATATCTCCGCTGCTTAAATCTCCCGAAGAGTTATCTAGCGCCACGTTTCACCACCGATAAGTTTGGCGCCACCTTGACCTTCTGCACCACTCGCAAACCAGCGATCGATCATCTTGCGCGCAACGGACATAGTTGGTGGCAGCAATAAAGTTCCAGCATCTGATTGTGCCTTTACTTCAGCGCGCGAGAACCATTTAACTTCAGTGATCTCTTGTCCATCAGGACGGGCAATTTCTGGCGCATCAGTTACTGCATCAAATGAGATCATGATTGAAGCTGGGAATGGCCATGGTTGTGAACCCAAGTAATCTATTTCGCGAACAAGTACGCCAGATTCTTCAAGAACTTCGCGCTGTACGCATTGTTCAAAAGTTTCACCTGGTTCAAGAAAACCGGCGAAGCACGAGAAGCGACCTTCAGGCCAAACTGGTTGATGCCCCAGCAAAATACGATCATCTTTATCGCGCACCAAGACAATTACTGCGCAATCAGTGCGCGGGTAATGTTCACTCTGATCTTTATCGCAAACCCGAATTGCGCCACCCTGGCCAACTGAAGTTGGAGCGCCACAACGCGCGCAATGCGTGTGCGATTTATGCCAATTAGCTAAGGCAACTGCGTGGAGTGAGATCTCCATTTCGAATTCCGAAATCAATCCGCCAATTTCGCGAAGCGTTAAATATCCTTCTGGGGCTTTCTCACCTTGTGGTGCAACAGTCGATGAGTTCCAAGCGAAATATGGCTCTTGATCTATCTCGTCTAAACCTAGGAAATACTTTTCGCCTAACTTGTACTCGCCACTTTCAATCAGGGATTTCACTTGGCTGGCAGCGAGATAACGGAGTTTGGTTCCACCAGCTTCAACTGCCAAGCGGGTATCTGAGACGTGAATAATCTTGGCGCGCTGCCACATCTGATCGAGAGTGGTTTGGTTTGTACGCAGGTGGCCGGCGCGGTCCATCTTCGATACCTGTCCGTTGACCGCGCTCATAAGGGTGAACGCTACTAGCCTTGGCTGCATGCGCATCACCTCGTGGAACCTGCTCCACGGCCAGCCAATCCCGCCGCTTTCGGTCGGACCCAGCCCGGAAAGCCTTGCCGCCGCGGTGCGCCAGCTCGAGACCGAGGTCATCGCAGTTCAAGAAGTTGATTACAAATTACCGAGATCGAATTCACGCAATCAAATTTCAGATATCGCAGAAGCAATCGGCGCTAAAGATTGGGCATTCGCGCCGAGCATCATCGGAACACCCGGCGAGAAATGGCGGAAGTTAAACCATTCAGATTCGCGAATGGTTAGCGATGAAAACGATGTACTTGAAGGCAGTTATGGAATTGCAATTGCGTCAACCATTCCGGTTGTTAAATGGCACCGCCTTGAATTAGGAAATTCAGTTGTAGGGATGCCGCTGGTTGTTCCAACTGAGAGTGAGACTAGTAGCAAACCGAAGATCCGGGCGATCTATGTTCATGACGAACCACGTTTAGCACTTGGGGCAACTCTGGCAAATGGTTGGACGATCTTCAATACCCATCTTTCATTTGTGCCAGGCGTAAATTTATTTCAACTAAAAAAATTAAAGCGTTGGGCGCTCAAAGTTGCGCAAGAGACAAATACCAAGCCCCTGATTCTTGGTGATTTAAATCTGCCAAAGAATCTGCCAGTTGCAGGATCTGATTGGAATTCATTGATCCAGCAAAATACTTATCCTTCATGGGGAGCCAAGATTCAATTTGATTATTTATTAACTTATGGTGCAAGTGCTGGTGTTAAAGATTTAGGCACGATCGCAACTGGCATCAGCGATCACCTGCCGCTGCGCGCCGAAATTAGCTAGCGCCGGTAATTAGCGCGATTAACTGCGCTTGACTTAACAAATCTGCTGGGCGATCAGTTTTGCTAATTGGCACATAATGGAAAGCTGCCGAAACTAGTGCGGGATCAATGCCCTTTAACTTCGCCCAAGCAAGGCGATAGACCGCCAGCTGCACCGCCGCAGATTCACCGAGTGTTGTTGCACCAGTTTTCCAGTCGATAACTTCAAAGCGGCCGTTGATTTCGTAAACCGCATCGATGCGGCCACGGATCAAAACCCCACCTAAAACAGCCTCAAATGGGACTTCTACGGCAACCGGTGAACGGTTACCCCATTCAGATGCCAACCAAGTTTGCTTAAGAGATTCGAGAGTTTGATCTGGTTCGAGTGGATCTAAGAAATCCAAATCTTCATCATCAAAGAGCGTCGCTGCGTTGAAGTGGTGTTCAATCCATAAGTGAAATGCGGTACCGCGACGTGAGTATTGATCTTGTGGGCGCGGCATTGGGCGGCGAATAGT
>JAXITH010000179.1:0-2508 GCA_034680185.1 Candidatus Planktophila sp. | reverse complement strand
CTTGCCATCGGGAAATTCAGATGGGTTGGTGACAACGAACTCTTTGCCATCTTCGAGGGTTACGCGATAAACCACGTTTGGCGCAGTTGAAATCAAGTTAATTCCGGATTCGCGCTCAAGGCGTTCGCGCACGATCTCCATGTGCAGCAAACCAAGGAAGCCGCAACGGAAACCAAAGCCTAGGGCGGCTGAGCTCTCAGGTTCGTAAACGAGTGCCGCATCATTTAGCTGCAACTTATCTAAAGCATCGCGAAGTAAAGGAAAATCTGCGCCATCTAACGGAAAGAGGCCAGAGAAGACCATTGGCTTGGGATCTTTATAACCAGCAAGCGCGGTCTTAGTTGGATTTTGATAAGTCGTTACAGTGTCGCCAACTCGTGATTGGCGAACATCTTTTACGCCGGTAATTAAATAACCTACTTCGCCAACGCCTAAGCCTTTACTTGGCAGTGGCTCTGGTGAAATAACTCCGACTTCAAGGGCTTCATGGCGCACACCAGTTGAGAACATTTGGATTTGTTCGCGTGGATTTAAGTGGCCATCGACAACACGGACATAAGTAACTACGCCGCGATATGAGTCGTAAACAGAGTCAAAGATAAGTGCGCGTGCAGGTGCGTTCGCATCGCCTACTGGTGCAGGGATTTGCGCCACGATCTGGTCTAGGAGTTCAGCAACGCCATCGCCAGTTTTTCCAGAGACACGTAAACAATCTTCTGGTTGGCAACCAATTAGACGAGCAAGTTCTGCTGCAAATTTTTCAGGTTGTGCATTTGGAAGATCGATTTTATTTAGAACGGGAATAATCGTTAAGTTGTTCTCCATCGCCAAGTAAAGGTTGGCAAGTGTCTGCGCTTCAATTCCTTGTGCGCAGTCAACGAGAAGTACTGCACCTTCGCAAGCTGCGAGCGAGCGCGAAACTTCGTAGGTAAAGTCGACGTGGCCTGGCGTATCGATCATGTTGAGGATGTATTCCTGGCCATCAATACCGCTGCGCCAAGGCAGACGAACTGCTTGCGATTTAATGGTGATGCCGCGTTCGCGCTCGATATCCATGCGGTCTAGATATTGCGCGCGCATATTGCGTGCTTCTACAACTTCGGTGATGCCGAGCATACGATCAGCCAGCGTTGATTTGCCGTGATCAATATGGGCGATGATGCAGAAGTTACGGATCTGCGCCGGGTTAGTTGCTGCAGGTTGCGGAGCCTTGGCAATAGGAATTGCAGGCACTTATGCGACCTCTAATTCGGTGTGGTGGGTGAAAATTTAGCGAACGCCGGCTTTGGCAGCTGCCTTAGCCATTGATGACTTCTTATTTGCAGCAGTGTTACGGTGAACAACACCCTTTGAAACTGCAACATCTAGAGCCTTTGATGCGGCGCGGAGTTCAGTCGTGGTTGTTGTTGCATCGCCCTTTGCGACAGCTTCGCGGAAGCGGCGAATAGCGGTCTTTACAGATGAAGAGACAGACTTGTTGCGAGCTTGCGCCTTGTTGTTGGTCTTAACGCGCTTGATCTGCGACTTGATATTTGCCACGTGTATTACTCCGAACGTTGAAAGCTTTGACGACCCTTTTGGTAATCAGGCAGACGCGAAGGTTATCAGCGCAGGGGGTTCAGGCTCAAATTGGGGTGAAATCCCCGCGTGATCGCCTTTAGCGAGCAGCCCGTGCGGCGGTGATCGTCGCTAAGGCTTTTTCGAGGGCATAGATCGGATCAGTTGCCGCGCCCTTTACCTGAGCATCAGCCAAAGCGATCGCTTGAACCGCCTTGGAAAGTGCGCGAGGCGTCCAACCTTGTAATTGGCGACGGGCTTTATCGATCTGCCATGGCGCCATGCCGAGTTGTCCGGCTAATTCAAAAGATTTTGCACCACTGGCTGAACCGGAAACTTTTGCCAAACTGCGCAGCGCTGATGCAATTGCAGATGTAACCATCACCGGATCTGTGCCAGTTTCAATTGCGCTGCGCAGTGAAATTAGCGCAGTAGGTAAGTTGCCATCAATAGTTGCGTCGGCAACATCAAAGCCAGTTGTTTCAACGCGACCTTGGTGGAATTCATCTATATATTTCTCATCGATAACGCCCGCGGGTGCATCGAGTGCGATCTGTGAAACTGCTTGCTGCAGCTCGCGCATTTCGCCACCGAGGGCGCCAACCAATGCGGCGACCGCTGCAGGAGATGCCTTACGTCCAGAATCCAAGAACAACTCTTTAACAAATTGTTCTTTCTCGGCATCTTTCTTTAAAGGTTCGCAAGCAATTATTTCGGGCTTTACCTTCTTGATCGCATCAAGGAGGGCTTTGCCTTTTACTCCGCCCTTATGAACGAAGATGACGGTGGTTGTTGCATCTGGTTCAGGCAAGTAACGAGTTATTTCATCGCGTGAATCTTCGGGAAGATCTTGCAGATCTTTAATAATTAACGCACGACGTTCAGAAAAAAGTGAAGGAGCCAGCGCACCTGAGATATCTCCGACGAGCGCATCACCAGCAGAAATAGTGG
>JAXITH010000178.1:0-2529 GCA_034680185.1 Candidatus Planktophila sp. | reverse complement strand
GATCACACAATCTGCGATCTTTGCTAGAGAAACATGTCTGACTTCATCAACACGTTCCCAAACTTGCGTTGTTACGGGACGTCCGGAGAGCGCTTCCCAGGTTGCCGCGCCAACGAAGTTCAGGCTTGAGGGGGTTGGAACGACGGTAACCAAATAACCGCGATCTTGTAGACGGCGAAGCAGATCGCAAGATTTATATGCTGCGATACCGCCGCCAATGCCGAGAATGACTTCTCGAGCACGCGCCATAGTTGGGACTTATTTAAAGTTAATTAAGCGGTTGGTTCGAGATTTTCGATAGTCAAGAGGCCTTCGTTGATTTCACGAAGTGCAATTGACAGCGGCTTCTCATGAACGTGAGTCTCAACAAGTGGACCAACATATTCCAGAAGGCCTTCGCCTAGTTGCGAGTAGTAAGCGTTGATCTGACGGGCACGCTTTGCTGCGTAGAGAACAAGGCTGTACTTCGAACCGCTCTTTTCGAGAAGTTCGTCGATTGGTGGATTAGTGATGCCGTCCATTGTTAAGCCTTTCGATAATTTACTGCGCAGTCGCCAATGATATCAGGTGAGAAACGACCCCTTCTACGCTCTCATTGACCAGCGAAATATCGAAGGATCCTGCCTGGGCCAGTTCCTCTTGGGCTAGTTCGAGCCTTGCCGCGCGTCGTTCTGGTGAATCAGTGCCCCGACCCTCAAGTCGAGATACGAGCTCTTCCCAAGATGGGGGCTGAAGAAATATCAAGACCGCTTCGGGTGCACGTTCTTTCACTTGTTTCGCACCGGCGATTTCAATTTCTAGTAGAACGTTCTTTCCATCACGAAGTGCATCCTCAACTGGTTTACGAGGTGTTCCATAACGAGCACCTGCAAAGTTTGCCCATTCTAAAAAGAGTGCGCTCTTGACCGCTGCGTCAAATTCTTCATCGGTATAAAAGAAATAATCGACTCCATCGATTTCGTTGTGGCGAGCAGTGCGAGTCGTCGCAGAAATACTTACCCAGAAGGCACCGGACTCACGAAGGGACTTAGCAACCGTGCTCTTACCAACTCCCCCAGGACCTGATAAAACAAGTAACTTTCCACGTTGGGCTGCTGCTACTCGATCAGGAAACTCCTTTAGAAGATTTTCTCGTTGTGAAACTCCCAAACCTTGAATTCTTCTTGTCGCAGAAATATTCAATTTCTCCAATATTGCAAGTGCTCGAACTTTCCCAACGCCAGAAAATGACTCCAGAAGTTCAACTACCCGCATTTTTGCTATAGCTTCATCATTTACCGCTAGAGTTAAAATCGCAGATAGCGAAAGTTCTCCAGCTTTTACGCGAGCCTTAATCGCCGCTCGAACTTGTCTTGAGGCAGTAGATTTTGCCAAAGCGGCAGCGCGTTGTGCGGGAGTTAACTGTGGAGGCGTTGCCATATGAAAACTCTAATTGCCGAGAATTTCATTGGCAATTAAGGCAGCCTTCTCGCGCAGCGCTTGTGGACCGTCTGACCAAGCTGAGGTAATTGGTCTTCCGATTACAACGTAATTAGCGCCCTGTGCAATTGCATCACTTGGAGTCATAGTTCGCTTCTGATCATCGCTGCCAACTTCAGAGAGCGGTCGAACACCTGGGGTGATGATGATCGGTTCAGAGCCGACCGCGCTTCGAATCGCTGCGGTCTCGAGCGGTGAGCAAACTAGCGCTTTCGCTCCGGCTGCAACGGCCATCTTGGCAAGGGCCACAGCGCTTTCTAGAGCAGGGCTGGCATAACCAATTTCAAATAAATCTTCTTCTGATAAAGATGTCAGGATGGTGACGGCTGTAACTGCAACGTTTGGAACGGCATCAGCCGCCGCCTTAACCATGGCTCGCCCACCGCTGGCATGTACCGTCAAGAATTTGGGTGCCAGATGAGAAATAGCATTGGCTGCGCCTGCAACTGTGTGCGGAATGTCGTGCAATTTAAGGTCGAGAAATATTTCTGCGCCAGTTTCCTTGATGATCTTCGAGACACCCGCGTTACCAAAATTTAGATAGAACTCTAATCCGAGCTTATAAACCGAGACCGATTCCTTGGTGTTATCAATCCAGGCTAAAGCGGTGTCGAAATCAGAGGTATCAACTGCCAAGATGATTGGTGCCTTCATAGCGATTCCGATCTATGCGCGTAGCCGATCGCAGACTTTAGTGATGGGAATCCTTTGGAGATCAGAATTTCTCTGAGTTGGTTTTGAATATCGATTAAGGCATGAGGGTTACCGAAACTTGCAGTTCCAACAGATACGCCAGATGCTCCAGCCAGAATGAGTTCGAAAGCATCGCGACCAGATGAAACTCCACCCATTCCTAGGATTGGAACATGTGGGAGCGCTTGATGAACTTGATAGATAGCTCGTACAGCAACTGGGCGGATTGCAGGTCCCGACAAGCCGCCAGTCTTTCCACCTAAATGCGGACGCATCGTGTCCACATTAATAACCATTCCAAGAACGGTGTTGATGAGAGCGAGAGCATCGGCTCCAGACTCGATTACGCCAGCTGCG
>JAXITH010000177.1:0-2539 GCA_034680185.1 Candidatus Planktophila sp. | reverse complement strand
TATGGATTCGCTTATCTCGCTTGGATCATTTAGCGCTTTCGGTTGGTCTATCTATTCCAACGCCACCGGCCAAGGAGATGTCTATACCGAAGTTGCTGCGGGTGTTTTGTTATTTGTAATTCTCGGTCGCCATCTTGAATCTCGAGCCAAGCGTCGCGCCAGCAGTGCGCTCTCATCGCTGCTTGCCCTGAGATCGAAAGAAGTAACCGTTCTGCGCAAAGGCCTGGAAGTAATAATTCCGATTTCAGAGCTACAAATTGGCGATGACTTTGTCGTTAAGCCTGGTGCTCGCATTCCGACAGATGGCTTGGTTATCTCGGGTACATCTTCGGTAAATAACTCGATGATGACTGGCGAATCAACTCCTGTTGAAGTAGGTCCAGGATCTCGTGTAATTGGAGCATCACTAAATAACAACGGACGAATAATTGTGCGCGCTACCCGCATTGGAAGCGATACCGAACTAGCGCGCATCACTGCGATGGTGGTGCAAGCCCAAGGAAATAAGGCGCCAATTCAGCGTTTAGCTGACCGCATTGCTGCCGTCTTCGTTCCTGTTGTTACAACTCTTGCCATTGGCACTTTCTTTGCTTGGTATTACTTAGGAAATAGCGGCGAAGGAAGCACTGTTGCGCAATCAATTCAGATCGCAATTACCGTCTTAGTTATCGCTTGTCCATGTGCACTTGGCTTGGCAACACCAGTTGCCTTACTTGTTGCATCCGGTCGTGGTGCAACGCGCGGCATCGTCTTACGCCAACCACGTGTGTTAGAGCTTGCTAGAAAAGTCGATGTCGTCGTACTTGATAAGACCGGCACCCTGACAACAGGTGTGATGAAAGTGCATGAGACAACTATTCCAACGAGTGCACACAAGGTTCTTGGCGCCACTTATGCACCGTTCTTAAATGAGAAAACAATCCTTTCAACAGCGCTTTCGCTTGAATTAGCTAACGACCATCCAGTTGGGCAAGCGATCGCATCTCATGCCCTTGCAAATGGCGCAGCGCGAAGAGAAGTTGTGGAATTTACCCAAACACCTGGAGCAGGAGTTGCCGGACGAGTTCTGCTCGGAGAGATCTCACCTGTTGTACTTATTGGAACACCCAAAGCAATCGCTCATAGCGCAACGACATTTGATCCAGGAATCCAAAGTGCGATTACGCGCGCGGAAGATCTTGGCCACAGCGTCTCAGTTCTTGCTTGGGACGGCGTTGCCATTGCTGTCTTTGCAACTGGAGATCAAGTAAAACCCGATGCAGCGGCAACAATCGGTGCGCTAGTTGATAAGGGAATAACCCCTTGGTTGATTACTGGAGATAATGAAGAAAGTGCGGGCGCTATCGCTCGTGCAGTCGGAATTAAAGGCGAGCATGTGATTGCCCGTGCGCTACCTGAGGAAAAACTCGATCGCGTAAACGCTCTAAAGTCAGCCGGCCACACTGTTTTAATGATTGGTGATGGCATCAACGACGCTGCAGCGCTTGCCGCAGCCGATTTAAGTATGGCGATGGGAACCGGAACAGATTCTGCTATCTCATCAGCGGATATAACTTTGATGCGCCCTGAGTTGATGAGCGTTGTTGATGCGCTTAATTTATCTAAGCGCACACTAAAAACGATCAAAGTTAACTTGGGATGGGCCTTTGCCTACAACGTAATTGGTATTCCAATAGCTGCAGCAGGAGCGTTAACTCCGATGTATGCGGCAGGTGCGATGGCGCTTAGTTCGTTATTTGTAGTGACGAACTCTCTAACTATTAAATAGTTAGATTACTTGAGGCGGAAAGTTGGGTACTTGTCTGTAACAAGTAGCAACATATATCCCTGAACGCGATTCCAGTATGCGATTGTGCCGAGAACAATTTCTCCAGCCCATTCAGGATATTTACCGGTGATTGAAGTTTGAACCCAGGCAATTACTGTAACAACCAGAGAAATTACTAGGTAGATCACGCCTACGATGTAATGCGGGATAGCCAAAAACCATTTAACTAAAGGAAGGGCGCGATTTAACTTCTTGCCACCTTCAACATCTGGGAAGAGAACCGCAACCTTTGAATTTGCTTCAATTGATGGGTACTTGTCATTCAAAATTAATACATAAGCTGCAAGACGAGTTGAGAGTTCAACTACCGCATGGTTAAAGGTCAGAACGTAACTTGGATATTTTCCGCGAAATACCAGGGCTAGCAGAGTTGGAAGTGCGAGTACTCCTGCAGCCCAGCCTTCGCCCTCGCTAAATGCTGACGGCGCAAAGGTAGCTACGAAGATCATCGCGGGGAAAGCAAGAATGCCGCGGAAGAATACGGTCTTGCGATTGCGATCTTTATGCTTGATCTTGACGATTGTTTTTACTTGATTAGCCATGACAAGCCCTCAGATTTCCTTTGTATTACTAGTAGCGGGGGCAGGATTTGAACCTACGACCTCTGGGTTATGAGCCCAGCGAGCTACCGAGCTGCTCCACCCCGCGTCGGAAGTGTCAGTCTAAAGGGTCGAGTAGTAATAGCCAAATCCGCTATTTAAAGCGGAATTG
>JAXITH010000176.1:0-2563 GCA_034680185.1 Candidatus Planktophila sp. | reverse complement strand
TTGCTTCTTCTGTGAAATTACCAGGAGCGCAAAGCAGATGGCGCCGAGGGAAACTCGCCACGGCGCCATCCAGCTTTGCGTAAGTGCACCAATCCAAACCGCGCCACCCAGTGTTAAGGCGCGGTAATCAATTAGACGCGTAACTTCTCTTTAAACTGTCCGAACTTTGCAGTGCCAATTCCGGAAACTTTTAATAGGTCTTCAATCGTAAGAAATGGCCCATTTACTTTGCGATAAGCCACGATGCGCGCCGCAAGTACCGGTCCGATTCCATCTAACGCTTCCAGCTCTTTCGCACTTGCCCGATTTAATGCAATTGGACCAGCGACTTTGGCCTTGGCGCGTTGTGGTGAAATACGTGACGGACTGCCACCTTTCAGCGGTGGGTATATGTAAATCTGTTCGCCATCTTTGATGATGCGTGCCAGATTAATGTCCGAAACATCAGCCCCCTTAACTGTTTGGCCAGCGGCTTTAATTGCATCAATAACTCTTGAATTAATCGGTAGTGAGTAAACGCCCGGATTGTTGACGGCGCCTGCAACATCGACCGTTACCTGCGCAACGCTTTCGACCATGGTTAATTCAGGTGCGATGACTTCAATTTCCTGAGAAGTTCCGCGAACAACAAAGAAGGCCGATGTGGCAACAACTATTGCAGAAAGCGCTAAAAGCGAACGTCTCTGCGGCGATGAGAAGGAGATATGGCTCCACCAGGAGCGAAAGTTTTCAATTAGTGAATTCATGGCCCGGATTGTGCAGGGCTTTTACTTATCTACTTGAAGAAATTAAGTGGGTTGTGGCTAAATAACTACTTTGACGAGTTAATTAACTAGTTAAATAACTATATTGACGATCTTCGGAGCGCGCGCAATAACTTTCTTTGGCGTTGCACCGTTTAACTCCGCAGCAATTGTTGGATGAGCCAGCGCTAAAGCTTCGATTTCGGCATCGGTAATTGTTGGTGGAACTTCGATGCGTTCTTTGATCTTGCCATTTATCTGGATAACCGCTTCGACCGCATCTGCAACCAATAGCTTTTCATCCACAACTGGCCAACCGGCAGTTGCAATCGCTGGCTTATGGCCTAGGCGTTCCCACATTTCCTCAGCGGTAAATGGCGCAACGAGTGAGAGCATGATCGCAATTGCTTCTACGGCTTCGCGAACTGCTGGATCTGCAGCTCCTGGCCCTGAATCAATTGCCTTACGTGTTGCATTTACCAACTCCATAACGCGCGCGATGGCAACGTTGAAACGGAATGATTCAACAGCGAATGCGGCATCGTGCAACGCTTTATGTGTTGCTTTACGTAGCGCGAGATCGCCAGTTGCGACATCAACGCCCGGCTTAGAAGTTACATCACCCGATAAACGCCAAGCGCGGCTTAAGAATTTAACTGAGCCCGATGGTGAAACATCGGCCCAATCGACATCATCTTCTGGTGGACCAGAGAAGACCATTGATAAACGAATCGCATCAACGCCATGGTTTTCAAGTTCATCCGATAGGCGAACCAAGTTGCCGCGAGATTTAGACATCGCAGAACCATCCATTACGACCATGCCTTGATTTAGCAGGCGGGTAAATGGTTCGGTAAAGCCGAGCATTCCGATGTCATGTAAAACTTTTGTGAAGAAGCGCGAATAAAGCAGGTGCAAGATCGCGTGGGTTACGCCTCCAACGTATTGATCTACTGGCAACCAGGTATCAATATCTGCGCGCGAGAAAGGTTGGTCATGGTTTGTAGAAGATGGATAACGCAGGAAGTACCAAGATGAATCTACGAAGGTATCCATGGTGTCGGTATCACGAAGCGCTGCAGCACCACACTTGGGACAAGTTGTATTTACCCAATCAGTTGCCGCGGCAAGTGGTGATTGTCCCTTTGGCTTTAGATCAAGCCCCTTGGCATCAGGAAGGGTTAACGGCAATTGATCTGCAGGAACTGGAACTTCGCCACATTTTTCGCAATGAACGATTGGAATTGGAGTACCCCAGTAACGCTGGCGAGAAACCAACCAATCGCGCAGACGGTAGTTACGCGCAGATTTTCCTAAGCCATCTGCTTCTAACTGCCTATTAATTGCAGCAATTGCATCGACTTTATTCAAACCATCAAGTGAGCCAGAGTTAATTAGCTTTCCATCGCCAGTTGTAGCAACGCCGGTTTCAGATGGATCTTCTTCATCGGTCTGAACAACGGTGCGAACTGGAAGTTTCATAGCGCGGGCAAAATCTAAATCGCGTTGATCGTGTGCCGGAACTGCCATGATCGCGCCGGTTCCGTAATCAGCTAAAACATAATCAGATGCCCAGATTGGTAACTTCTCACCGTTAACTGGGTTGATCGCATAGCGCTGTAAGAAGACACCGCTCTTTGGACGATCAGTTGCTAGGCGATCAATATCAGAGGCAGCTTTTACAGATTCGAGATAAGTTTTAAATTCCGCTTCGGCAGGCGTACCAGCAGCAAGTTCTGCGGCGAGCTCAGAATCAACTGCAACCACCATAAAGGTTGCGCCGTACAAGGTATCTGGACGAGTTGTGTAGATAGTTACAG
>JAXITH010000175.1:0-2564 GCA_034680185.1 Candidatus Planktophila sp. | reverse complement strand
GGAGATATGAGCCGTACATCTAAGAACGATGCTCGCCTTGAGGCATATGCCACCGTTGATGAAGCCAATTCAACTATCGGCGTTGTGATTGCAACCGATGAACTCAGCGATGATGTTCGCGCTTTATTGGTTCGCATCCAGAACGACCTCTTCGATGTCGGCGCCGACCTATGTACACCGGTTGTAGATTCACCAGCTTTTGAACCGCTACGTGTCCTTGAATCTCAGGTTACTTATTTGGAAGAGCAGATCGATAAGTACAACGCAGATCTGCAACCACTTCGTTCTTTCGTGTTGCCATCAGGAACCCCAGCAGCCGCACACTTGCACGTAGCGCGCACTGTTGTTCGCCGCGCAGAACGTCGCACCTGGGCAGCGATCCATGGTTTCGGTACAGGTGTAAATCCACTGACTGCTAAATATTTAAATCGTTGCTCTGATCTTCTCTTCGTTTTGGCGCGCGTTGCCAATAAGGAAATCGGCGATCAGCTTTGGGTACCTGGAGCAAACCGCTAACTTTTTAGAACGGCGCGGGCGATCTGTTCGTCGCGTTCAAAGACATAAAGTCGTGGGCCATCTTTTGTGTGGGCTAAGTTTGCCTTGATCTCAGCCGTTGCCAGCTTTAGGCGCATTAACTCGCCTTCGATGTAATTATTTGGCGAGGCAATTACAACAAGCGCCCCGTAATCATTTTCGCCGCCAACTCTGGGCTGGCGGGCAACGACAGATTTTCCGCGTTTAAATGCCCAGATCAGAATGAGCGAAAGTATTCCGACAGCAAAGAAGCCACCGAAGCTCGAGAGAAATAGCTCGTTATTTACTCCACCCAACATGGCTAGCCCGCAGTTACTTCATAAAGAGTATTTGGAAGCGTTCCAGCAGGGTCACCTTGATTGCAGTCGACATTGATATTGGAAACGATATGTCCGGCGCCAATTGGTTCGGTGGTTACCAAGAGCACGGTTACTACCTGCTTTGCAGCGCTCTTTCCTACATCTGCAGTTAACTTACCGAAAGTCTTTGGTGTGCGATTTTCAGGAGATGTGGCACCAACGACATCTGCGGTAACGCGCCACCAACGACATCCCATTTCTGATGCAACCAGAACCGCCCCGCAGGTAAATTGCGTACATGACTTAACTTGCGATGCCAGCGTTGATTTAGCGGATAAAAGTCCGACAAGCTCTTTTGCGGTAGGAACCTTTAAATACAACTTGGTTTCACCTAGCGGATCTGTCTTAAAACCTACTGGTGGCCACTTTGGAGATGGTGAAGGAAGTTTCTTAGCGACCTTCTTTTTCTTCTTAACTGGCGCCTTCTTTACGGGGGCTTTCTTTACTGGAGCCTTCTGGCTCGCACTTGCCTTTGGAGTAGGCGTTGGAGATTTGGTTGCAGCGACGGTGGAAGTTAGTGAGAGTGAGAGAAATGCTGCGGTTAAGACCGCTACTAATTTACTTTTCATCGCTCTTGTTCCCACTTAAAGGTTTTAATTGAAATAACTAAACCAGCGATTAGCCAAGCCAAGATAATCCAGAAGGTACGCCCGGTCTCCCAAGTACCAGCAACTTCCTGCGAAGCAAACGAATCAGGCAAGAAAACAGAACGCATTCCTTGGGTCATCCACTTAAGCGGGAAGATCGCGGCAACTTGCTGCATCCAGCTTGGAAGTTCCGTAAAGACAAAGAATACGCCGCTAAAGAACTGCAGGATGATCACAACAGGGGAGACCACAGCAGATGCTCCGCGCCCGCTCTTTGGAATAACTGAGAAGGCGATACCGAGTGCGGTCGATGCAGCGCTTCCCAAGATGATCAGCCAGGTAAAGGTGAACCATTTTGCGGGATCAGTAGGCAGATTAACCCCGAAGAAAAGCACTCCGGCGATAAGCAATAACGCTACTTGAATGACCATGCTGACAAAGACCACAATGACTTTACCGATGAAGTAACTCGATGCTGGCATAGGAGTGCCACGCAATCGTTTTAGAGTTCCAAAATCACGTTCGACTGGAATCATGATTGCCAGCTGTTGAAAACCGGTATTAACAAGTCCCGATGCGATCATTCCGGCAACGAAGTATTGGCTAAAGGTCACGCCATCGGTAAGTTCGTTGGTGAAGACTGATCCAAAAATTCCGAGCAACATAATTGGAAAAGCCAAGGTAAAGACTACGGATTCACGTTGGCGCATAAATTGTTTAACTTCTAGCCCACCACGTGCAATACCGATCGTTAAGGCGCTGGGCACTTTATTGGCTGACATCGGCGCCTCCTATCATCTCTAGGTAAATATCCTCAAGTGAAGCGCGCTTAACTGTGAGTTCCGGGATCTCATCTCTATAAGTCTCGGTGAGTTTGCGGATTAGCGCAGTTGGGTTGTCAGTGCGCTCAGATTGCAGCCCGTTAGCGCCGTGCCAAGAAACAGTGGCGAGCGAAGTTGCGCGACCGCCCAGTAATGCAGGGGTCGATACTTCGATGATCTTTCCGTGATTTATAACAGCAACGCGATCAGCCAAAGCTTCGGCTTCATCCAAGTAATGCGTGGTCAGCAAAATAGTTGTTCCG
>JAXITH010000174.1:0-2577 GCA_034680185.1 Candidatus Planktophila sp. | reverse complement strand
TGCGCGAAAGATATTTAACGAGCGATGAACTTACTGGCGATAAGTAAATTCTTATCCCTAGCTTCAGGCATCACCACAATTGGTTTGCTATTAGCTATTGGGTTCTTCCTCTTTGATATTGAAGGTAAGTTAGATCAAAGTGCGAAACGTTTAAGAAAGTTCGCTGGCCTTGCTTCTCTAACTTGGGCGATTTCAACCGGCGTCGCAATTCTGGCAACGCTGGCAAATATTCTCGGAACCGGTATCTCCGATGCCTTAGATCCAACCTCACTGCGTTCATTTATTTCGCAGATAACGCTGGGCAAATACATGTTTATTCAACTCTGCCTCGCGCTGCTTGTTGCTTTGATCGTAATTCGCATCAGAGCGGTCGCAGGTGCAAGCGCGCTCTTGTTGATCAGTTTTGCAGCGCTCGTTGCGCCAGTATTTGAAAGTCACTCAGCATCAAGTGGTTCGCATGCACTAGCCATCGGATCCTTGGTCGTGCACGTCGTTGCAATCTCATTCTGGGTTGGCGGATTAGTTGCGATTTCATTCTTGAACGCAGCTGACCGCGCGATTGCCTTGCCAAGATTTAGCGCTTTGGCGCTCTGGGCTGCGATTGCCGTATCAGCCAGCGGCACGGCAAATGCTTGGGCCCGCCTTAATTTTCAGAGCGCTTGGAATTCAGATTACGCACGAATAGTCATTGTAAAACTACTTTTAACTTCAATTTTAATTTTCTTCGGATATCTAAATCGTCGCCACTTAAATGGATCGCTCAAATTGGATGGCAAGAAGTTATCGCGTTTGATTTCTGTTGAAGTCTTGATCATGGCGTTAACCACAATCGCAGGTTCAAAACTTTCGACGATGCAGCCACCTTTGCGTTCTGAAAGTACAGTTTTAGATCCTGGACTAGCGGTAGCGGGAATTGCAACTCCTGATGCGCCAACTTTGTGGCGCTTGGTTTCACTTTACGATCCTGATGCTTTGATGATTGGGGTACTAATCACGGCAGTTGCTCTATATATAAAAGGTGTAGTTGTGTTGTCGCGCCGAGGCGTGAAATGGCCAGTTGGTCGCACCGTTGCATTTGCACTTGGCATAAGTGCCATTGATTATGCGACAAGCGGTGGTCTGGGCGTTTATGCAAAGTTCTCATTTGAATATCACATGCTCGCTCACATGGTGTTAGGAATGGTTGCACCTATTGGAATTGTTCTTGGAGCTCCGATTACTTTGGCGCTGCGAACACTTCCGCAAGGACGCAATCCCGAAGAACGTGGTGTGCGCGGATCTCTGATCGCATTACTGCACTCCAAACCCGCTGGAATATTCACCAATCCTGTCGTTATCTTGGCGATTTTTGATGGCTCACTCTTTGCACTTTATATGACTCCGCTCTTCGGAAATATGATGCAATCGCATCTGGGTCACCTGTTAATGAACGTGCACTTCTTGTTGGCGGGAATTCTCTTCTTCCATGTGATCATCGGTATTGATCCAAATCCAAGGAAAGTTCCATATATCGTCCGAATCGTTATTCTCTTTGCGGCGATGAGCATTCATGCCTTCTTTGCAATCGCTTTAATATCAACGTCAACTCTGCTTGATCAGGGATATTTTGTTTCACTGCAAACTCCTTGGAATCTAGATCTCCTTGCAGACCAGCACGCAGGTGGCTCAATCGCTTGGGCGATGGGCGAGATCCCAATCTTGCTCGCACTCGTTGCCACCTTTATTCAATGGATGCGCGATGACAAACGAGAGACAAAGCGCATCGATCGTAATGAAGCGCGCTTAGCGGCGATGGGTGAACCCGACGAACTTGCTAAATACAATGCATACTTATCTACACTTGCAACGCGCGATCAAAAGAGCGAGAAAGAGTAAATCGAGGCAGATATGAGCACCAACGAGTTATACGCACTTCCATCCGAGTACAACGATCTCCGGGAAAGTGTTCGCGCTCTTGCTGAAAATGAAATTGCTCCGCACGCTGGCGCAGTTGATGAAGACCATCGCTACCCGCAAGAAGCCGCTGATGCTTTATTAAAAGCCGGGCTTAGCGCCGCTCATGTGCCAACCGAATTTGGTGGAGAAGGTGCCGATGCACTTGCCACAGTAATTATTATCGAAGAAGTCGCTCGCGTATGTGGTTCTTCTTCGCTTATTCCAGCGGTAAATAAACTTGGATCACTCCCATTAATTCTTGGCGGTAGTCAAGAACAGAAAGAAAAATGGCTGCCGCAACTTGCCAAAGGTAAAGGTTTTTCATATTGCTTATCTGAATCAGAAGCTGGTTCCGACGCCTCTGCCCTAAAAACTAAGGCAGAGTTCAAAGATGGTTCGTGGGTAATTAACGGAAGTAAGAAATGGATTTCGAATGCAGGAGTTTCTGAGTTCTACACCGTAATTGCGCAGACCGATCCAAGTAAAGGTTCTAAAGGAATTACCGCTTTTATCGTTGAAAAATCAGATCCAGGAGTTTCATTTGGCGCTCCTGAAAAGAAGATGGGTTTTCGTGGTTCACCAACTCGCGAAGTTTATTTCGATAACGTCACGATTGGCGATGATCGTCGCATCAGTGAAGTT
>JAXITH010000173.1:0-2687 GCA_034680185.1 Candidatus Planktophila sp. | reverse complement strand
TCATCAAGAGTTGGTTCAGGGCGAGCGGCGGCGCTATTGAAAACCAGGGTGATTGGTCGCTCAGATTTAATCCGCGCAATTACATCTGTGAAATCTGGTCCGGCGATATCGCCTTGAGACTTGGGGGTCATGGCGACATTCTCGCACCCTGATAGCGTTAGGCGCTATGGCAAGTAAATTTCTGCGAATTCCCACTCGCTCTGTTGCCATACTCACAGCGATCTCCGCACTTTTACTCGGCCTTGTCGCACCCACATCCGCAGAAGCGTTAGTTCTGGTTCGTCCCGCAACGCAATGGGGAAATGTTTATGCCGGACCATCTACAAATATTCTGCAAACTCCTGCTCCTAAAGTTGGAAAGCTCGAGAAGAAATCAAAAATTATTGTTAAGTACAACAATTTTCCAGATTGGACTAAGGCGCAAGTACAGGCATCAATTGATGTCTGGGCGGCAAATTTTGAATCCAGCGTTCCTATTTATATTGATGCAACTTGGGGAAGATCATCTTCATTTAGCATTTTAGGAAGCGCGCGCCCCGGAAGTTATTTCGCTAACTTTAAAGGCGCACCTGATGCAAGTCTTTGGTATCCATCGGCTCTTGCAAATGCTTTGGCAGGCAAAGATTTAGATGGCGATAACCCAGAAATGATTATCACCGTTAACTCGTTAGCTAATTGGTATCGCGGAAACGGTTCTGGGCCGAGCAAATCTGAATACGATCTGCAATCTGTAATTTTGCATGAGATGGCACATGGTTTGGGTTTCCTTTCAACTGATAGCTATGACGACTTCTTCGGCTATGGTTCAATCGAACAACCAACTGCATACGATGCCTATGTACAGACCGGCGATGGTCGCAGACTGTCTGATCTTCCTTCGCCATCTCTTGAACTCGGCGAAGCGTTAACCTCGAAGTTAGTCTGGTCGGGACCGCTTGGCGTTGCTGCCAATGGCGGAGAGAAACCACTTCTCTACACACCAAAGATCTATGAAGATGGTTCTTCAATTAGTCACTTAGATGAAGCAACGTTTTCTAGCGCAGGCAAAGATGCCGTGATGTCACCGAATCTTGATGCCGGCGAGGTTTTCCATGAACCAGGTCCGCTATTGCTGGCGATGATGCAAGATCTTCGAAATAAACCACCTGTTGGAATTGCCGTCGGTATTCCGCAGCAAGTTCGCAATGCGCAAGCCTTAGTTTCGGATTCCGCGGCGATTATTCGCTTTGATCCACCTGCAAATGCGCGCGCTGCTCAGATTACGAGCTATACAGTCAAAAACTTAAAGACCGGCGCTGAGAAGAGCTTTACCGCGAGCCCTGCGTTAATTAGCGGCCTTAAGAACGGTACCCAATATTCATTCAGCATCACCGCTTCTAATTCGCTTGGTACATCTGATCCCATCACCACGAATTCAATTTCCCCACAGGCGCCATGGAAGAAGTCGGTAATTGATCCAGCAGCAGATGCGCGTAATTTAACTAGCGTTACTTTTAATACCAACCCTGCAGTTATCTACCAAGATGCCAATAACGGATCGCTCAAAGTTGCGCTCTGGAACGGCAAAGTATGGAACAAGTTAACTGTTGATGGTCGTGGTGGATCTTCTGGCAGAACTCGTAACTCAATTGCGGGAGATGTTTCGGCTTGTGTAAGCGGTTACGGAAAAACCCAAGTGCTCCACATCTTCTATTCTGATTCGACAGATAAAGATCTTCGCTATGCAACATACGATGGAAAAGCTTTTAAATACGAGATCGTTGATGGCAATGGCTCTGCGGTAAATAACTATGAAGATCCAGTCCGTGTGCGAACTGCCAGCGATGTGAGTATCTCTAACGCATGTTCAGTTAACGCAGCTGGCGTGCAAGTCTTCTATCGCGATGAATCTCAAGGAATTCTTCTCGGAGCGGTGAAGGCCAAGGGCGTCGCTGATTGGAAGTACGAACTCGTCGATGGCGATCGCAAGACTGATGATCGAACCACCGGCGATGTGGCATTTCATCTCGATGCGTTATTTGATGGCAAAGAAACCATCTTGCTCTATGACTCAGTTCTGACGATTAACACCCGCAAAGAAGCAACATCTGGTGCGATAAGAGTGGCTAAGCGAATTGGGCTGGCTTCTTCCGCCTGGAAATATCAAACCCTCGATACATCAGGTGCTGCAATATCTGTAGTGGGTTATGACGTTGCGCTGCAAAAAGGTGCGCGTGGAATTCTCGCCACTTGGTTCACTTCTTCAATTCTGACTCTGCCGAAAGCAGAGCAGATCCGCTGGGCATATTTAGATGCGCCAACGGTCTTAACTACCTTGCCACCAACTAACTATGGAACTCCTTCGAAGTTCATCAGTAGCGATGGCGTAACCACTGCATTTAACTGCCAAGAGCGCCTTTGTGCGATAGATATCTCAAAGAAGACCATCTCGCTGGTTTCCAAAGAACAGGCACCTGATGGGATTGATTCGACTTGGATCGTCTTGAATAAGGTGCGCTACCTAATTGCCGGAGTTGGCAATCAACTTATTTCGTTGCGCCCACTTTAAAAAGACCGCTCTCGGTCAAAACGAATAGCCCACCGGTAGCTGAGAAAGTCATTGCCTTTGCTTGCCCTAATTCAGGCGCGCTAAATGCACCGATCAATAAACCTTTGCTATCAAATTGCAGGATTAAATTTTGGCCTTT
>JAXITH010000172.1:0-2687 GCA_034680185.1 Candidatus Planktophila sp. | reverse complement strand
TAACTGAACGGATTAAACGTCGCGTGGCTGATTATGCAAATATTCCATCAATTCCGGTCCCGCTTCCGATAGTTGAAACCTTCATGGATTCGGCAACAGATGCAACCATCATTGAAGTCCGAAGCCATGACCGCCCCGCACTTTTATTTGGAATCGGTGATGTAATCACCAAATCTCAAGTAGATATTCGCTCAGCGATTGTTACAACTTTGGGGGCGGAAGCAATAGATACGCTCTATGTCACTGAAATTGGTGGGGGAGCGCTCTCTCCTGAGCGCGCTAAAGAAGTCGCCGATCGCCTTTCTAGCGCCCTGGCTTAATTAACCTTTCAAGTAGTATTGCCACCTTATGTTTGACAATCTCTCCTCCAAATTCTCCAACGCATTTTCGTCGCTGCGCTCTCGAGGAAAGATTTCGCCATCCGATATCGAAAATACTTGCGCTGAAGTTCGAACAGCCCTGCTTGAGTCAGATGTAGCACTTGTTGTTGTCGACAGCTTTATCGATCGCATTCGTAGTAAATCGCTGGAAGCGCTTCCGACTCTGCAATCTGGAACAAATCAAGCGCAGGCTATCTTTGAGATTGTAAATACTGAGCTAGTTGAAATCCTTGGTGGTTCTGCTCGTCGCGTTCGTTTTGCGAAGACCGCTCCAACGGTAATTATGTTGGCTGGTTTGCAAGGTGCAGGTAAAACTACTTTGGCTGGAAAACTTGCCAAGTTCTATGCCGACCAGGGAAACACCCCTCTTCTCGTTGCATCTGACTTGCAACGCCCCAATGCGGTAAACCAATTACAAGTAGTTGGTGAAAGCGTTGGAGTTCCGGTCTTTGCACCTGAACCTGGCAATGGAGTTGGAAATCCAGTAAAGGTTGCGGAGCAAGGTATCGCTCACGCTAAATCTAAGTTGTACAACATGGTTATCGTCGATACCGCTGGCCGTTTAGGTGTCGATGAAGATTTGATGCGTGAAGCAAGCGCGATTCGAGATGCTGTTTCACCGGATGAAATCCTCTTTGTAGTTGATGCGATGATCGGTCAAGATGCCGTTCGCACCGCTCAAGCATTTCAAGATGGCGTTGGTTTTGATGGCGTTGTTCTCACCAAGCTAGATGGTGATGCGCGCGGTGGTGCTGCGCTATCAATTACGCAAATTACCGGCAAGCCAATTATGTTTTCATCAAATGGTGAGAAACTTACCGACTTCGATATCTTCTATCCCGATCGCATGGCCTCACGTATTTTGGGCCTTGGCGATGTAGCAACGCTTGCCGAGCAAGCAAAGAAAGCATTTGAAGGAGAAAGTTCTGCTCGCCTGGAAGAGAAGTTTGCGCGCGGTGATGATTTCACTCTGGAAGATTTCCTTGAACAGCTTGAAGCAATGTCGAAGATGGGCTCTATGTCCAAGCTGCTCGGCATGCTGCCTGGCGCTGGCGCAATGAAGAAACAGATTGAAAATTTCGACGAATCTGAAATCGTGCGCACTAAATCAATCGTGCAATCTATGACGCCAACCGAGCGCCGCGATCCAAAGGTTTTAAATGGTTCGCGCCGCGCACGTATCGCACTAGGTGCTGGTCGAAAAGTTCAAGATGTAAATGCTCTGGTCGATAAATTTGCAGCGGCGCAGAAGATGATGAAACAGATGCGCAGCGGTAAAGGGCTTCCACCTGGAATGGCAATGCCGGCTGGGATGGGAATGCCGCCTGGAATGCCGGCACCTGCCCATAAGGTCAGCCAGCAGCCAGCCAAGAAGAAGTCCAAATCAGGAAATCCCGCTAAACGCGCCTTGGAGGAGAAGGGCTAAAGGCCCGCTCGTATCACGCTCGGATTTCGCATCTACACGCGTAGATGGCAAGATTAGCCTCCTGTTGAGGGGCCCTCTACCCCCACAACATCCATATCCACAGTTGTATCGAATACATGCGCACCCCGCTGCATTGCTAAAGATGCGACACACTTTTTAGGAGCACTACTTCTTTGTCTACAAAAATTCGCTTAATGCGCATGGGAAAGATCCGCACACCATTTTTCCGCATCGTTGTTACAGATTCACGTAAAGCACGTAACGGACTTTCAATTGAAGAAATTGGTCGTTACGTTCCAGGACAAGAGCCATCAATCATGGAAGTTAACTCAGAGCGCGCGCAGTACTGGCTCGGAGTCGGCGCACAACCAACTGCCGCTGTAGAGGCGATCTTTAAGGTCACTGGCGATTGGCAGAAGTTCAAGGGCCTACCTGGCACCGAAGGAACACTTAAGTTTGCAACACCAAAGCCAGCTAAGAGCATCGCTTACGAAGCAGCTGTTAAGCAGGCAATGGATGAGCCTAAAGAAGGCGCAACAACAATGAAGAAGAAGGCGCAAGAGAAGTTGGCTGCAAAGGCCAACCCTGCTCCAGTAGCTGACGTTGTGGTTGAAGAAGCACCTCAAGCAGATGTCATTTCTGAGGAAACTCCAGTTGAGGCAGTTGTGGAAGCACCAGCTGTGTCCGAACCAACTGCGACCGATGTTGTGGCAGAGGTTCCAGCTGAGCCAGTGACTTCAGAAGAGGCCGCTGAATAACAATGATGGACGAAGCTCTCGAGCACCTCGTTAAAGGAATCGTTGATAATCCTGAAGATGTCATCGTTAAGGAAAAGACTCATCGTCGCGGCACAACTCTAGAAGTTCGTGTTAATCCTGAAG
>JAXITH010000171.1:0-2690 GCA_034680185.1 Candidatus Planktophila sp. | reverse complement strand
TGCATCTTCATATGTACGGTCATCGACAGGTTGGCCGATCGAAATATTTGCTTCAACGGTATCTTGACCAGCATCCTGCAATACATAGGCCCGAATCTTCTCAGCCAGACCTATTCCGCGACCTTCGTGATCGCGAAGGTAAATAACATATCCATTTCCATTGGCTTCAATAAGTCGGATCGCTTCCTGTAATTGTGGACCGCAATCGCAACGTTTCGAACCAAATACATCACCTGTTAAGCACTCTGAATGAATACGAACTAACGGCTTAACTGCCTTATCTGCTGCAAATTTCAGAACTGCATGCTCTGCTCCGGTTGGTGAAATGTAGGTACTAATTTGCCAATCTGCGTCGCCCATAGGCAACTTGGCCCATTCAAGGCTCTCAACATTTGGTTGAGCTTTCTTTTCAAACAATTGTGCAAGTTCTTCTATTGAGATGATTTGTAACCCATGCGCCGCTCCAAAATCTGCAATCTGTGCGCCGCGCATCATGGTCCCGTCATCATTTACTAACTCTGAAAGAACTGCCGCCGTATTTGAATTTGTTAATTCGCAGAGTGCGATACTGGCTTCGGTATGTCCGCGGCGTTCGTGCAATCCACCTGGGACTGAGACCAATGGAAAAACATGTCCTGGGCGAGCAAAATCTGTAGCAACTGATTTTTCATTTGCTAGAGCGCGCAATGTATTGGCACGTTCTTCCGCAGAAATTCCAGTTGAACGTCCTGCAATTACGTCGACAGTTACGGTAAACGCAGTCGTGTGGTTATCTTCATTGCGCTTAACCATCAGCGGTAATTTCAGACGTTTGGCTGTATCGGATGTGATAACGCCACAGATAACCCCAGATGTGTAGCGCACCATGAAACCAATATTTTCGGCGCTGGCTTTATCGGCAAGGAGAATCAAATCGCCTTCATTCTCGCGATTCTCATCATCTGTAACAATTACAAATTTTCCAGCTTTAAAATCGGCTAAGACTTTATCGATATTGCTCATTTGCGATCCTGTCCGCGTGCAATTAGGCGTTCCACATATTTGGCCAAGACATCCACTTCAACGTTGAGCGGATCTCCGGTTTTTTTCTTGGAAAGGTTTGTTTTAGCAAGTGTTTCAGGGATCAACCAGACCGAAACTTGGTCGCGTGCGTCGTCTAACTCGCCAACGGTTAAAGAGACTCCCTCGAGGCAGATCGATCCTTGTGCAACCACGTACTTCATTAAATGGCTTGGAACCGAGATATCCATACGGGTCCACTCTTTGTCCGCAGATAATCCCTTAACTTTTGCAACCCCATCGACATGCCCCTGAACAATGTGTCCACCGAGGCGATCCTGCGAACGCGTCGCTAATTCAAGATTGACTGGTGAACCGACCACAAGTTCGCCGGTAGAAGTTAAGTTCAGAGTTTGCACCATGACATCAACTTCGAAACTATGCTCGTCGAAGGAAGTAACGGTTAAGCAAACGCCATTCACGCTAACGGAATCGCCCTGAGCGATTTGTGCAGCAATTTCAGCGCTCTTAATTGTTAAACGGACACTGCTTTCAGCGCGCTCAACTGCGCTAACTTCACCAACGGCTTGAATGAGTCCTGTAAACATTAGCGCCCACCTTCTTGATTATTTTCACTCTTCACAAGAGTTATCTTCAAATCTGCGCCTATTACTTCAACATCGGCGATTTCGAAATCTAACCGGCCAGAAATATTTGAAATTCCTAAATCGGAGATAGCGGGGGTTCCTGAACCTAAGAACGTTGGCGCTTGAAAGATCACAATCTCATCGATCAAGTTTTCGCGAAGAAGCGCCGTTCCAAAAGTCGGGCCTGATTCGATTAAAACTTCGTTAAATCCGCGTTCCTTTACAAGAGCTATGAGATCTTTCGCATCGCGAGATTTAATGAAAATAGTCTCCGCATCACCATTATTAATATTCGCATCCGTGGCTATTTCGCTTTCGCCCATGACAATACGCACTGGGTTCTTGCCGAAGCCTTTACTTGTCAGCAGCGGATTATCTGCTTTAACGGTTGCAGTAGATGTAACTATCGCATCGGCTTGAGAGCGCATTAGCGCAACTTCGGCCCGTGCACGTTCGCCTGTGATCCATTTAGAGCTTCCATCTTGCGCCGTTACTTTTCCATCCATAGTCGACGCAATCTTCCAAGTGATTCTTGGGCGGTCTTTTGCGATCTTGGTAAGCCAGGCGCGGTTAGCAAACGCTGATTCAATTTCCTGTAATCCAGATTCAACTTCAATTCCTGATTGGCGCAAGGTTTCGGCTCCCCCGGCAGCAGTTGGATTTAGGTCGCTAACTGCAAAAACAACTTTAGAAATTCCAGCTTTGCTAATCGCATCAGTGCAAGGAGGAGTCTTTCCATGGTGGTTGCAAGGTTCTAAGGTCACATAAATTATCGATCCTGAAGGAATTTCCTTTGCGCCCTTAATTGCAACAACTTCGGCGTGATCGCCGCCCTGATGAAAACCTTCGCTTATGAATTCGCCATTGCCTGTAGTAATAACTGCACCAACAATTGGGTTGGGGAAAGTTTTTCCAAGACCAAGGCGCGCACATTCGATGGCGCGAGCCATCGCAGCGTCTGCACTTAGTACTTGGTTCATCTTCAACACCCTTGATCGAGATTTGGTGTCGCATCTCGGGGTGGAAAAAGCGGTGGCAGCCGAC
>JAXITH010000170.1:0-2700 GCA_034680185.1 Candidatus Planktophila sp. | reverse complement strand
GGTACGAAAACCCGACGACGCAATGGAACTTCAACAACTAGACCGAGAATGCGAGGAGGCTGATTATTGCTGCGCAACGTTGCTACTGCATCGCGAACTTTTCCAACTGGATCTCCATTTGGATCAAAAACTGCTGTTCCCGCAAGGCGGGCGATAAAGACTCGATTTAATTGGCTTGCGCTCATTTTCGGCCTCCCTTCATTGGCTAAGGGTATCGGCTACCGTTACTGCCATGTCGCAGCCTTTATCTCGTGATAACCACACGCAAATTCCTGCGCGTCCAGATTTAATCCGCTTAAGCCTAGGAATTATCGGAATAGGTACCTCCGGACCGCTAATCGCAATGAGTTCTATGCCGGTACTTACATTGATTTTCTGGCGCAACCTAGGCGGGTCGTTGATGACCATCCCATTTGCACTTCGCCATCGCGTAGATCGCACTGGAGCTAAGTGGGCAATTCTATCTGGCGTGGTTCTGGCTCTGCACTTCTATGGTTTCTTTCTAGCGATGCGAATGACAACAGTCGCAGCAGGTACCGCTTTAGTAGCACTTCAACCGATATTCGCAGCGCTATTTGTAAAGTTAACTGGCGGAGATATTCCTTCGCGCGCATGGCTAGGAATGTTTGTTAGCTTCGCAGGAGTCGTTTTAATTTCGGGAGTAGATCTGCAGATCTCACTCCGCGCTTTTTTGGGTGACGTGGCCGCAATTATTTCTGCAGCATTGGCTGCGATGTACATGATTATTGGCTCCAAAGCGCAGCGGACTCTAGAAACAACAACATATACATCTATCTGCTATTTCTTCTGCGCCATCACAGCTTTGCCAATGGCGATAATCGCCGGAAATCAAATCTTTAACTTCACGGCCCGCGAATGGTGGATTCTTCTCGGTCTAATTTTTGGTGCTCAATTTCTCGGTCACACCATGTTCAACTCGGTACTCAAAAGAGTTTCACCTGCAGTTGTCTCGCTAATCGTATTTTTCGAAGTTCCGGTTAGCTCAATTCTTGCAATGTGGTGGATGGATCAACGCCCACCACTTGGAGTAGTTCCAGGTATCGCTCTGATTCTCTTTGGCTGCGCATTGGTTGTCCTTCGCACCCGTCCAACAAAGGTTATGGTTGAAGAATGATAGATCTACACACTCATACAACAGCTAGCGATGGAACTGATTCACCTTTTGCATTGGTAAATAAGGCGCTTTCGTCAGGAATATCTACGCTTGGAATAACTGATCACGATACGACTTCAGGTTGGGCAGAAGCAATAACAGCAGCTAGAAAACCAATCTCACTTGTGTTAGGCGCTGAAATTTCAACTTTAACTTTAGATGGAATTAGCGTTCATATGCTTGGCCTGCTATTTGATGGCGAAAATGAGCAGATGCAAACGATGTTATCTGAGGCCCGGGATACCCGAATTCCTCGTATGAGAAAGATGATCGAGCTCCTGCACGCAGATGGTTATGCAATAACTATGGAAGATGTAGTTAAGGCGACTCCCGCAGGTGCCACGTTGGGCCGGCCACATTTAGCAGATGCCTTAGTTGCCAATGGAGTAGTTAAATCACGCGATGAAGCTTTTGAAAACCTCTTGCACAATGAGTCAAAGTATTACGTCACACATGCCACTCCAACACCTGAAGTCGCAATACAAACGATTGCCGCCGCTGGGGGAGTTTCAGTTATCGCTCACCCAATGGCATCACGTCGGGGCGATGTGATCTCTACCTCGATATTTTCAGAGTTAGTTGAAGCTGGATTAAATGGGATCGAAGTAGATCATCGTGATCAAACTGCCGCAGAGCGTGTGGAGTTACGAAAGGTTGCCCAGGAATTAGATTTAGTTATTACTGGTGCAAGCGATTATCACGGCACCGGAAAGATGAATTCATTAGGCGAAAACCTCACCGATCCTGCACAATGGGAGCGCTTAGAGTCGCTAGCGAGTCACCGAAGGGTAGTTACACCATGAACGTCGTTGAAGTAAGCACTCTCACCTTCTCGATCCAAGCTTTCGTAACTCTTCTAGTCATTCTCGACCCACCAGGTGCTACGCCAATTTTCTTAGGGCTAGTTGCCGATAAGACAAAGCGTGAGCGAATTCAATTAGCGTGGCAAGCAGCTCTGGTTTCCTTAATCGTTATTGCTTTCTTCTCACTATTTGGCCGTTACCTTCTGGAATACATGAACGTTTCGATCGAAGCGCTTCAAGCTGCTGGAGGTTTACTTCTTCTCTATGTAGCTCTTGAACTTCTAACCGGAAGAGATATGGGCGATGTAGACGGCAAAGATAAGAACATCGCATTGGTTCCACTGGGCACTCCGCTACTAGCTGGCCCAGGCGCAATTGTGGCAACGATGATCTTTGTGCAACAGATAGAAACTCCTGCGCAAAGCCTGGGGCTTATTGCCGCCGTCGTTGCCGTGCACATTGTTATCGCAGTTTCACTCATGGCTTCAACAACTATTTTGGGAATTATCAAAGATGCTGGCGTTACTCTTCTGGCTCGTATTGCCGGCTTACTGCTTGCAGCGATTGCGGTTCAGATGTTGGTAGATGCCATAAAAGCATTTATGGCTCAGTAACTTTTCTAAATAATATGAAATCAATAATTGTCGATGACCCACGGGGTCTGTTCTCGCCCGAGACTGTAACTTGGAAAATACATTCTGATCCTGCGATGGCAGTTGGTGG
>JAXITH010000169.1:0-2717 GCA_034680185.1 Candidatus Planktophila sp. | reverse complement strand
TTTCTACAAATACTTTACCATCTTGGCCGCTAGCCCAACCATATCGTTTTATCGCACACAACGGTGAGATCAATACCGTTAAAGGAAACCGCAACTGGATGCGCGCCCGCGAGTCACTTCTGGCGAGCGAGTTAATTCCTGGAGATCTAAGCCGCCTCTTTCCGATCGTTGAAATGTCAGGATCTGACTCTGCTTCATTTGATGAAGTTCTCGAGCTTCTTTACTTAGGTGGACGTTCGCTTCCACATTCTGTTTTGATGATGATCCCGGAAGCTTGGGAAAATCACACAACGATGTCGCAGAAACGTCGCGACTTCTACGCCTTCCACGCATCTCTCATGGAGCCATGGGATGGACCAGCATGTGTAACTTTCACTGATGGACATCAAGTTGGCGCTGTTCTAGATCGCAATGGACTTCGTCCATCACGTTTCTGGGTTACCGATGATGGTCTCGTTGTGCTTGCATCCGAAGTCGGCGTTCTAGATTTCCCTGCAGAAAAGATTGTTCGCAAGGGACGTTTGCAACCAGGCAAGATGTTCTTAGTTGATATCGAAGCCGGTCGCATCATTGAAGATGATGAGATTAAGGATTCACTTGCTGATGCTGCGCCTTACGGCGAATGGCTACACGCTGGAATCATGAAGTTATCTGAACTTCCATCTCGTGAGCACATTGTTTATCCACACTCATCTGTTGTACGTCGCCAACGCGCATTTGGTTACACCGAAGAAGAACTTCGCATCTTGGTTACACCTATGGCCAAAAACGGTATGGAAGCTCTTGGTTCAATGGGAACCGATACTCCAATCGCAGCGCTTTCTGAAAAACCACGTTTGCTATTTGATTACTTCTCACAACTCTTCGCACAGGTTACAAACCCACCACTTGATGCAATCCGTGAAGAACTCGTTACCAGCCTTGGCGGTTCAATCGGTCCAGAGCACAACTTGCTCGATCCAGGGCCGTCATCCTGTCGCCAGATTTCACTTGCCTTCCCAGTTATCGATAACGACGAACTAGCCAAGATCATCCACGTAAACGCTGACGGCGATCATCCTGGTTTAGCCGCCTATGTAGTTCGCGGACTCTTCCCAGTCTCTGGTGATGGCAACACACTTCACACACGTCTTGAAGAAATCAAACGCGAAGTATCGGAAGCGATTTCATCGGGTGCGCGCATCATCGTTCTCTCAGACCGTGATGGCGATGCCGAAGATGCACCAATTCCTTCACTTCTGCTTACTGCAGCGGTTCACCACCATTTAATTCGTGAAAAGACACGTACCAAAGTTGGTCTCGTAGTTGAAGCCGGCGACGTGCGCGAAGTTCACCACGTTGCCCTTCTTATTGGTTATGGCGCAGCAGCGGTAAATCCTTACCTTGCGATGGAATCTGCAGAAGACCTAGTTCTTCAAGGGGTCATTACTGGAATTACTCCAGAAAAGGCTGTCCGCAACATTATTAAGAGTTTGGGTAAGGGCGTTCTCAAAGTTATGTCGAAGATGGGCATTTCTACAATCGCCTCTTACACCGGAGCCCAAGTATTCGAAGCTATCGGACTTTCACAGGATGTTGTTGACGAGTACTTCGTCGGAACAACTTCACGTCTTGGCGGTATAAGTCTCGACACTATCGCCGAAGAAACTATTGCCCGTCACCACATTGCTTACCCGCCTGGGGGAGCACTTCCCGGAGCAAAGCGTCTACCTATTGGCGGCGAATACCAATGGCGCCGCGATGGCGAACCACACTTATTCAATCCTGAAACTGTCTTTGCGCTTCAACATTCAACACGTTCCAAGCGTTACGACATCTTCAAGCGCTACACCAGCAAGGTAGATGGTCAAAGCAAAGAGTTAATGACTCTGCGTGGGCTATTCGCCTTTAACGAAGGTACACGTCCGGCGATTTCCATCGATGAAGTCGAACCGATTTCGGAAATCGTAAAGCGCTTCTCAACTGGTGCGATGTCTTGGGGTTCTGTTTCACAAGAAGTTCACGAAACTCTAGCCATCGCTATGAATCGTCTTGGCGCTAAATCAAACACTGGCGAAGGCGGCGAAGATCCTGCTCGCTTTACTCCAATGGAGAACGGAGATTCCAAGCGCAGCGCAATTAAGCAAGTTGCCAGCGGTCGCTTCGGTGTAACAAGTAATTACTTGGTTAACGCAGATGACATTCAGATCAAAATCGCTCAAGGCGCAAAGCCGGGCGAAGGCGGACAACTTCCAGGTAACAAGGTCTATCCATGGATCGCAAAGGTGCGTTACTCAACGCCTGGCGTTGGATTGATCTCACCACCACCTCACCACGATATTTATTCAATCGAGGATCTTGCGCAACTAATCCACGATCTCAAGAACGCCAATAAGAACGCGCGCATCCACGTAAAGCTCGTCGCCGAAGTTGGTGTGGGTACCGTAGCTGCCGGTGTAAGTAAGGCTCACGCTGATGTAGTTCTAATTTCCGGACACGATGGTGGAACAGGTGCATCACCGCTTACGTCGCTAAAGCATGCGGGAGCTCATTGGGAACTCGGCTTAGCTGAAACACAGCAGACGCTTCTATTAAATGGTCTGCGTGATCGCATCGTTGTTCAAGCAGATGGTCAGCTAAAGACTGGTCGCGACGTCGTGATCGCTGCGCTACTTGGCGCTGAAGAATATGGTTTTGCAACAGCGCCACTTGTTGTTTCTGGTTGCGTCATGATGCGC
>JAXITH010000168.1:0-2737 GCA_034680185.1 Candidatus Planktophila sp. | reverse complement strand
GTGGGCCCTGTCGGGCTCGAACCGACGACCCACGGATTAAAAGTCCGTTGCTCTACCGACTGAGCTAAAGGCCCCACTGTAATTCGGCGAAAGTAGCACCGAACACTCGCCGTATCTTAGCGGAGTTTTATCTCCCCTTTGACGCTCGCATCAGGCGGTCGCGGATGGCAAGGGCCAATCCGTCGCCAGTTGGCTCTTGAACTACAACTGTTTTGAGGCCTTTTTTATCGGCGTCGCGAAGGGCTGAATAAATAATGCGTGCGAATTCTTCAATAGTTTTTGGTGAAGCTAATCGAATAACGTTTTCAGGAGTTTCATATTCTGCAAGTGCGATGAAGCCTTCTGATGAAATTGGTGTGCGATTTAATTCAACGGTTGCACTTGGTGCGTAATGGTTTTCAAGTGATCCACTGACTCGAATATCTGTTGCTTCTGTTAAAACTTTTAGTCCGGTGGCTTCTTCAATCATCTCAGTTGTTATTGCGCCAGGGCGCAAGATACGCGGCGCAGTTGATGTGCAGTCAATGATCGTTGATTCAACGCCTACGGATGATGAACCGCCATCGAGGATTTGATCTGTTGGTGCTAAGTAATCGGCAAGCTCTTCACGTACTGCATCAGCTGTGGTTGGCGAGACATGGCCAAAGCGATTGGCGCTAGGCGCTGCGATTCCTTTGCCACCGATTTTTTCGAATGAGGAAAGTAAGGCAAGTGCAACAACGTGGTCGGGTACTCGTAAACCAACGGTTGGTTGGCCACCGGTTACAAAATCTTCGGCAAGTAATGAACGCTTTAGAACTAACGTCATTGGCCCTGGCCAGAAGTTGCGGGCAAGTGCGATTGCGTAATCAGGAATTTCATCGGCCCACTCGCCGATTGCTTGCATCGAATGGATATGAACAATTAAAGGATGATCTGCGGGGCGGCCCTTTGCTTGATAAATGCGAGCTACGGCACTGGGGTTGGTGGCATCGGCGCCGAGTCCATAAACAGTTTCGGTGGGAAAGGCGACAAGTCCGCCATCTTTAAGTAATTGGGCGGCAGATGAGAGCGCATCAGCGGTGCAACGTGAGACGAATTCACCACTGGTCATGTGCGCAATTATCGCGCCTTTTTGCGAGAAGATAACCACATGGCCGCGCAGGTAAAGGTAATGCAGATAATCGCCCGCATGAATGTGGGTGGACCTGCTGTGATCGTGGCCGAACTCATGCGTGGGCTAGATAAAAGCCGCTTTGAACAAATCTTGGTTACTGGTTACTGCGATGAAAATGAAGCGGATTATCTAGATACCGTCGCCAAAGATATTCAGGCAACGCGAATCGCTGGTTTGGGGCGTTCAGTTTCTCTGGTTGCGGATCTGAAGGCTTTCTTCGGTTTGGTTTCACTTATCCGCAAATACAAGCCGGATGTAATTCATACCCACACTGCTAAAGCTGGTGTGCTCGGTCGCTTGGCATCTTTATTGGCAGGTCGCGGAACGGTGCGAGTTCATACTTTCCATGGACATTTGCTTCATGGATATTTCAGTTCTTCGTTAACTAAATTAGTTATTTTCATTGAGAAGTTCTTTGCGGCGCGAACCAGCGTGCTGATTGCGATTGGCAGTAAAGTGAAAGAGGATTTGTTAGCAGTTGGTATTGGTCGCGCTGATAAGTACCGAGTCTTCTTTCCTGGACTTCCTGCTCCAAAGACAGAATCTAAAGCAGCGGTGCAGAGCGCACTGGGTATTTCATCTGAAGTTCTGTACTGCACCTTCGTAGGTCGCTTAACGCATATCAAGCGCCCGGATCGTTTATTGGATGTTGCTGCCGAATGTAAGCGCCGCGGGATCGAACTGCGTTTCTTGGTGGCTGGTGAAGGTGAGCTATTTGAAAGTTCGAAGCAGCGCGCGATGCAAGAGCAATTGAATATGACGTTCTTTGGCTGGCGCAGCGATATTGATCAGATCTTTGCAGCGAGCGATATCGCGATCCTGACTTCAGATAATGAAGGTATTCCACTTACTTTGATTCAAGCAGCCCAAGCTGGTCTGCCAATCATTGCGACAAACGTTGGATCTATCTCCGATATCGTCATAAACGAGAGCACTGGATATTTAACTGAAACAAACGCTGCAGATATGGCTGATGCCATTGAGAAATTGGTGCGCGATTCACAACTGCGCCAGATGATGGGTTCTGCAGGAAAAGCACATGCCGAACGCTATTTCTCGCTAGATCGCATGATTAAAGATCACAGCGACCTTTATCAATCGCTATAAGCGATCAAACCCACACGCATTTCCCAGAACTCCTTAAGCCCCACGTAAATAAATAGGAGATACTTATCCCATGACAACAACACGAATTCGCAAAATAGCTGTAATCGCAATCGCACTTACCTTGGTTGGCGGGGCTGCACTCTCCTTGCCAGCAAACGCTGCAACAACAGCCACTCGGTATGTGACGGTCAACTCTGATGGATCTGTAAAGGTCACCCCAGATGCAGTTCGCTTGAACGCGAATGTAAGTGTTGTCGCTGGTTCAAATAAAGAGGCACTTGCCAAGACTTCTACCTCTGCAGCCGCTGTTCGCGCTGCATTGACTGCTGCCGGTATCGCAAAAGCTGATATCGCAACGCAGAGCATCAGCGTTTATCCCGAGTACAACTACACACAAGATAAAGGTTCTGTTCTGGTTGGCTACCGCGGATCACAAGGTTTTGTAGTAACAATTAAGAACGCTGAAAACGCAGG
>JAXITH010000167.1:0-2757 GCA_034680185.1 Candidatus Planktophila sp. | reverse complement strand
GGTAGCGCCACCGTGGAAGTTCTCACAGGTGGCGTTTCCTGTGTTGTCTTGGCAGTCTCAAGCGTTGACCGTGAACTAGTTGTTAAGCAGGCGTTACCTGAGTTAAAGACCAAAGCGAAATGGGTGGCAGACCAACGTCGCGCCATTGTTGAAGCAGATGCGATGCAGATCTATCACGCAATAACTCCAGATAACGTTCCGGAGTTAATTGATTGCGATGAAGCAAATTTCACTTTAACCATGTCGCGCCTGCCGCGCACCTGCACCAATTGGAAAGTTGATTTACTTGAAGGACGAATCCACCCAGAAATGGGAGAGCGCTTAGGCCGCGTATTAGCAGCATGGCACAACGCCACGGCGGCAGATTCAGATATCAAAGCCAAGTTCATGGAAGGTGAACTCTTTGAACAGTTGCGAGTAAGCCCTTTCTATCGCGCCGTTGCTGGCAAGAATGAAAATTTGCAGCCAGTCATTAACGCGTTAATTGATGAGATAACTACCGAAAAAACTGCGCTGGTACACGGTGATTTCTCTCCAAAAAATATTCTGGCAACTGCCGAACAAAGCCCAGTTGTATTGGATTTTGAAGTCGCTCACACCGGTAACCCAGTCTTTGATCTCGCTTTTCTTTCAGCGCATTTGCTCTGCAAGATTATCGCTACCGACGTGCCAGGCGATAAAGAGCTCCTTGCCGCTACTGCAAATGGTTTCTTCGGCGCCTATCAACAGAACTCTCGAGTCACTATCTGCGAAAACCTACCTAAACATATTTCGCTTATCGCCTTGGCTAGAGTTGAAGGGGTATCACCCGTAAATTACCTTTCCGCAGAACAAGCCGAGCGGTTAGTTAAGTTAACGAAGGCGGCGCTGTTAGGCTCAAGTATTAGCTTCGCCGATCTATTTGATCTAGCAAAAGGTGCATGAGATGAATATTAAAAAGGTTTTGGGCTACCAAGTCTTAGATTCACGTGGCCGTCCAACAGTTGCCGTAACTCTGACGTTAAGCGATGGCTCATTGCACACCGCGCGAGTGCCATCTGGAGCATCAACGGGTGCTCATGAAGCGCACGAGCTACGCGACGCTGGATCAGATCAAGCAGAAAAATACTTTGGTGGCCTCTCGGTCTACCAAGCAGTCAATAATGTAAATAACAAAATTGCTCCAAAACTTCTGGGACATAGCCTTAACTTGGCCGCCATAGATGGGCTAATGGTTGAGATTGATCCAACCCCGGGACATCAAAAAATTGGCGCAAATGCAACGCTGGCAACATCCCTAGCTGTTGCCAAAGCGGCAGCGCATGCATCAGGTAAATCTCTAGCCAGATATTTCCAACCAGATGGCCCACTTTTAATTCCGATGCCGATGGTAAATATTTTATCTGGCGGAGCACACGCCAATCGGAGCTTAGATATTCAAGATGTTCTAGTTGTTCCACATGCTGCTGATAATTTCGCTGAAGCGCTTTCCTGGATCGTTGCAATTCGCGAACGCGCAGCGCGCGAAGGCAAGGCACATGGCGTTACCCATCTGGTTGCCGATGAAGGAGGATTAGGTCTGACCTTTCCAACTATGGACGATGCCTGCGAATTCGTCTTGGCTCAAGTAGAAGAACTCGGACTATCCGGCAAAGTCTCACTTGCGTTAGATATCGCATCCACTCAGTTCTTCTCCGATAACAAGTATTCGCTAACTACTTCAGGACAGGTCTATTCACCCGACCAATTCGTTGAAGAAATGCTCGATCTAGTCACTAGTTACCCAATTTCATCGATAGAAGACCCATTTGCCGAAGATGACTGGGCCTCGTGGTCGGCCTTTGCCGCTAGCGCACCGAAGCATCTACAGATTCTTGGTGATGATCTATTTACAACTAACTTACATCGCCTCGAACGCGGCATCGTCGAAAAGAGCGCAAATGCAATTTTGATCAAGGCGAATCAAAATGGTCTACTCACCTCAACACATCGCGTACTCGATCACGCACATGAAAATAACTTTGCCACCGTTGTCTCTGCCCGCAGTGGTGAGACCGAGGATTCATGGCTGGCAGATATCGCAACCGGGTGGCGCGCACAACAGATCAAAGTTGGATCAACTCATGGTTCAGAGCGCACTGCCAAGTGGAACCGGTTACTTGAATTAGAGGCAACCGAAAATACGGAATTTGCTCGCCCCTTTAAGGCTCTTTAAAACTTAAAATAAATAACCCCCGCCACACATTTTGTAACAAATTGCGTGACGGGGGTTATTTATTAATTTAAATTACTTAAGGCGTTCTCCAGTTGATGAGCTGAAGAGGTGAACTGATGATGCCGCAGCAGAGACAGTAATTGTGTCGCCTGGCTTTGGTGGGTTCTTTGGATCCCAGCGAACAATTACTTGTGCGCCCTCGTCAGTTGAATTTGCAAACTTCACAGAAGAATCTGCAGGCTTGCCGTATACGAATGCATCAGCACCGAGCTCTTCAACAACTTCAACAAGAACCTTGAAGCCGCTTGCTGATGGTGCGAAGCCTTCTGGACGGATACCGACAGTTACTGATGCGCCAGCTGATGCTGGAACGTCAACTGCGAGATCTCCGAGCATCGCCTTTCCGCCATTTACAGGCGCAGAAAGCAGGTTCATTGCTGGTGAGCCGATGAAGCCAGCAACGAAAGCGTTTGCTGGTACATCATAAAGATTGCGTGGTGTATCTACTTGCTGCAGTAGACCATCTTTAAGAACTGCTACGCGATCACCCATAGTCATAGCTT
>JAXITH010000166.1:0-2781 GCA_034680185.1 Candidatus Planktophila sp. | reverse complement strand
CGCGAAACCACTGAAGGCACTGTCTTCTCTGTAACCGGTGGCGATTGGGATTCACTCGTAACTGAAAGTGGTCAAGCAAAAGAAGAACGCGTTGTTGTAAATATGGGTCCACAGCACCCATCAACACACGGCGTGCTTCGCTTGGTTCTTGAACTTGAAGGCGAAACAGTTACTGAAGTTCGTTGCGGTATCGGTTACCTGCACACAGGTATCGAAAAGAACATCGAATTCCGTAACTGGACTCAGGCAACAACATTCGTCACCCGTATGGATTACTTGGCTCCGCTATTTAACGAAGCGGCTTACTGCTTAGGCGTTGAAAAGCTCCTTGGTATCACCAACGATGTTCCTGAAAAAGCCAACGTTATTCGCGTAATGATGATGGAGTTCAACCGTATTTCTTCACACATGGTTGCACTTGGTACCGGCGCGCTCGAACTTGGCGCACTTTCTCCAATGATCTTCTGCTTCCGCGAACGTGAAAAAGTCTTAGATATCTTCGAATTTATCTCTGGTTTGCGTATGAACATGGCCTATATCCGCCCAGGTGGTGTGGCTCAAGATCTTCCTGCCGGCGCAGTCGACAAGATTTTGGCAACCGTTAAGGACCTTCGCCATAGCTTTAAAGATAACGAGAAGTTGCTTGTTGGTAACAGCATCTGGATGAAGCGCACCGAGGGTATTGGTTACCTAGATCTTGCTGGTGCAACAACTCTTGGCGTAACTGGTCCGGTAATTCGTGCAACTGGTTTGCCACTTGATCTTCGCAAGATTCAACCTTACTCAGGTTACGAAAATTACAACTTCGATGTTGTAACTGCCGATACCTGCGATGTTTACGGTCGCTTCTTGATTCGTGTAAACGAACTAGAACAATCACTTCGCATCATCGAACAATGCGCTGAAAAACTTAAGTCACTTGAAGGCGCACCAGTAATGGTTGCCGATAAGAAGATCGCATGGCCAGCACAGCTTGCAATCGGTGCAGACGGAATGGGTAACTCGCTTAACCACATCCGCGAAATCATGGGCACATCAATGGAGTCATTGATCCACCACTTCAAACTTGTTACCGAAGGCTTCCGCGTTCCTGCTGGTCAGGTTTACTCAGCGATCGAATCACCACGTGGTGAACTTGGTGCGCACGTTGTCTCTGACGGAGGCACACGTCCATACCGCGTTCACTTCCGCGAACCATCTTTTAACAACTTGCAATCAACATCTGCGATGTGCGAAGGCTCAATGGTTGCCGACATCATCGGTGCGGTTGCATCAATCGATCCAGTTATGGGAGGAGTTGACCGCTAATGGCTTACTCACCAGATCAGATCGAAGTAATGAATTCGATCATCAAGCGCTACCCACGTAGCCGCTCTGCAATCATGCCTTTGCTTCACTATGTGCAATCACTTGCTGGATATGTAACTAACGAAGGCATTGAAGAAATTGCCAAGTTACTTACACTCGAAACCGCTGAAGTAACTGCTGTTGCTACTTTCTACACCCAATACAAGCGCAAGCCAGTTGGCGAATACCACGTAGGTGTTTGCACCAACACTTTGTGCGCAGTTATGGGCGGAGATGCGATATTTGCAGCGCTTAAAGACCACCTCGGCGTGGAAAATGATGGCGTTACTGCAGATGGAAAAGTTTCACTCGAGCACATCGAATGCAACGCCGCTTGCGATTATGCGCCTGTTGTAATGGCCAACTGGGAGTTTTACGACAACCAGAACGTTGAGACTGCAAAAGATTTAGTTGATTCAATGCGCAAGGGAACTCCTAAGCCGCCAACACGTGGACCTAATTCTTTGGTTACCTGGAAAGAAGCATCTGCAGTTCTTGCCGGTTTAAATGACGGTAAAGCAAATGAAGGTCTGCAAGCTGGTCAACCATCACTTCTCGGTTTAAAACTTTCGAAAGAGGGCAAGTAATGACAAAACTAGCTCCAGTACTTTCAGCTCATTGGGATGAGAAAGATTCATTCACCATTGAGGCATACACCCGCAATGGTGGATATAAGGCATCTGCAAAAGCACTTGCTATGGATCCAGATGCAGTAATTCAACTTGTAAAAGATTCTGGACTTCGCGGCCGCGGTGGCGCAGGCTTCCCAACCGGAATGAAGTGGGGCTTCATCCCACAGGGCGACGATAAAGATCATTATTTAGTTGTAAACGCTGACGAATCAGAGCCAGGCACTTGTAAAGATATGCCGCTCTTGATGGCCAACCCACATGTTCTTGTAGAAGGTTGCATCATTGCCTGCCACGCAATTCGCGCCAAGCATGCATTTATTTATATTCGCGGTGAAGTTACACACGTTGTACGTCGCTTAAATCAAGCTATTGAAGATGCTTACAAAGCGGGCCATCTCGGCAAAGGAATCGACGTAGTTCTACACGTCGGTGCCGGCGCTTACATCTGCGGTGAAGAAACAGCGCTACTTGATTCACTTGAAGGTTTCCGTGGTCAACCACGTCTTCGCCCACCATTTCCTGCAATCGCAGGTCTCTATGCGCGACCAACAGTTGTTAACAATGTTGAATCAATCTCCTCTGTTCCTGCAATTATCAACAATGGCGCAGAGTGGTACCAATCAATGGGTACAGAGAAGTCAAAGGGTGCAACGCTTTATTCACTCTCAGGCCATGTAAATAACCCAGGACAATTTGAAGCACCACTCGGAATTACTTTGCGCGAAATCCTCGAACTCGCAGGTGGAGTTCGTACTGGTCATAAGCTCAAGTTCTGGACACCAGGTGGATCATCTACTCCACT
>JAXITH010000165.1:0-2785 GCA_034680185.1 Candidatus Planktophila sp. | reverse complement strand
CGGTTACTTAAAGATAGATAAGTTAGACATTTCCCAGATGGCAGTACGCTCCTATGAATTGCTTCCAATCTCAGTGGCAAATTTCTTAGGGATGTTTCTGCCTTTCTTCGAGATCGCAGTAGGTCTGCTTCTTATCCTCGGCGCCGCTACGCGGATAGTTGCCGCACTTGGCGGTTTCACCATGTTCATCTTTATTATCGCCATTTCACAGGCATGGGCGCGTGGGTTAAATATCGATTGTGGCTGTTTTGGCGGGGGAGGATCCGTTGCACCGGGTGAGACTCGCTACCTTCAGGAGATTCTCAGAGATGCTGGCTTGGTCGCCTTGGCTCTATTCTTGCTCCGCTACCCAGCAACGAAATTTTCAGTTGATAAGCACCAATCCAATACCAACCAGTCCAGTACCAATTCAGGAGAGATGGAATAAAGATGGCACAAGCGAAGAAAGCTAATGGCGGAAAAGATAACTTCACCCGCAACCTTGTAATCGGTGTAGTCATCGGCGTCGTACTCATCATGTTGGTGCCAACCGTCCTTTCCAAGCAAGGCGATTCCAGCGCCGCAATTCCCGCCAGTGTCTCTGCTGAAGATGGTTACGGAATCGTCTTTAACAAAGAGTTAACCGATGTCCCGTTCATTGAGATATACGAAGATTTCCAGTGCCCAGCATGTGCCCGCTTTGAAGCAATCAGCGGTGAATACATTGAAGATTTGATCGCTGAAAAGAAAGCGAAAGTTGCTTTCCATATGCTGTCTTTCCTTGGTGGCGAATCACAACTCGCAGCAAATGCTTCTGCTTGCGCTGCCGATCAAGATAAATTCTTAGCTTTCCACAAGACTCTCTATGCCAACCAACCTGCTGAAAATTCAGGCGCTTGGACTTCACAATACTTTGCAACTCTTGGACTCGGACTTGGAATCTCAAGCCCTGATTACGACAAATGTATTCAAGGCCAGGATTACCTGGGCTGGGTTAAGAACGTTGCCGAAGAAGGCGCAAAGCGAAATATCAATTCAACCCCAACCGTATTAATTAACGGTAAGGAAATTGATCGCAATACCGCCTACGGAAGTCTCGGCGACTTCATGCTTGCAGTTGAAAAAGCTTAAATAACTTTTTCATGAATCGCTCGATACCAACTCCGAGTATTTCGCAGTTTTCTATCGGTCCATTCACCGTACATTTCTACGCGCTCTGCATAATTACCGGAATCGCTGTTGCTATCTGGCTTGGCAATAAACGCCTGTCTGCTCACGATCAATCTTTACGAGGGGTTGTCTCGGAAGTTGCGGTTATCGCTGTCCCGTCAGGAATTATTGGCGGAAGGCTTTATCACGTTGTAACTACGCCAGAAGATTTCTTCGGAAAAGATGGCGAACTCCTTGCGATCCTCAAGATCTGGCAAGGCGGCTTAGGAATTTGGGGCGCTATCTCACTCGGTGCTCTCGGCGCCTTTATCTCCTACAAGAACTTGTCGAAGAAAATGGCGCTACCTAGTTTCGGAGTCTTTCTAGATGCTATTGCTCCCGGAATTCTCTTGGCGCAAGCAATTGGTCGCTTCGGCAACTGGTTTAACGCTGAACTCTTTGGTCGTCCACTAGATACTTGGTGGGGCTTATCTATTCCTTACAAGTATCGCCCCAGCGGTTATGGATTAGTCGAAACTTTCCATCCCACTTTTCTCTATGAGGCGATTTGGTGCAGCCTTGTCGCATTTGCGCTAATTCGCTTCGCCGACAAATGGTCTGCTGGTTGCACCTTCGCTGCATATGTTGCGGCATATTCATTTGGCCGCTTCTTTATAGAATCTATCCGCATCGATGCTGCTCACAACTTTGCGGGAATGCGCATAAATCAATGGGTGAGCCTGGCGCTTCTTACGATTGCAGCGGTGGTATTTCTGCGCCTACGCGAACGAGACAAGTCGTAAGCCTGCCCAATTTTCCAGGGCTCATCAGGTAGGCTCTAAATATGGCTCTTGAAGATGTCTATCAACGAAATCTCCATCACCGCACACATCGCGCTGGTTGGTTGCGTGCAGCAGTACTCGGTGCAAATGATGGTTTGGTTTCAACTGCATCCCTGATGATCGGTATTACCGCCGCTAAAGCTGGTGGAGCAGATGCGCAAGGTTTCTTAATAACAGCGGGTGCTGCCGGAATTGTTGCCGGTGCAATGTCGATGGCGGTAGGCGAGTACGTTTCTGTGCGTTCGCAAAACGATATTGAAGAATCAGATCGCTTACTTGAAATTGAACATTTGGCGATCGATCCGGACTCTGAACTTCTTGAACTGCAACAGATTTATATCGAGCGCGGTCTTAAGCCAGAGCTTGCTCTCGAAGTTGCCAAGGCGATGCACGATCGTGATCCACTTGAAGCGCACCTGCGTGATGAGTTAGGACAATTCCCGCACACCAAAGCTCGTCCGGTGCAAGCAGCGATCGCATCTGCTGCCGCTTTTACATCAGGCGGGTTGATTCCATTTATCGGAGCATTCGCGCCGACCCCTGGAAAAGTAGCCTTCAGCATCGTGGCCTTCACCGTGGTTGGTCTGATCTTCACTGGTCTAATCAGCGCTAAGACCGCGGGCTCAAAGTTGCTTGCGCCAACGCTGCGCGTGATTTTGGGCGGTTGTATCGGCATGGCAATTACCGCTGGAATCGGCCAAGCCCTGCACTTGAGCGGTATTTAAACTCACCTAACCCTGAACTTATTCGACCTTGGGCTTATTCGGGAGTGCCGAATACCGCCAACTGTTGCTACCCTTTTGCATCTACCACCG
>JAXITH010000164.1:0-2803 GCA_034680185.1 Candidatus Planktophila sp. | reverse complement strand
TGCTGGAGTAAGAGAGTCATATAGCGATTACAAAGAGTTGCTCGCCAGCCCAAATGTAGATGTTGTCTACATCGCAGTTCCGCACAACCTGCATGAAGAGATTTATATCGCTGCCATTAACTCCGGCAAAGATTTCTTGGGTGAAAAGCCTTTCGGCATTGATCTGGCTGCAGCAGAGAAGATTGAAGCAGCGCTTGTTGGAAAGAAGAATTTCGTTCGTGTTTCCAGCGAGCTTCCTTTCTATCCAGGAGCACAAGCGGCAATCCGCGAAGTGCGCAGTGGAAATTTAGGAGAAATTGTTGAAGTCAGATCAGGGCTTCTGCACTCATCAGATATAGATCGCAATAAGAAGATTAACTGGAAGCGGCAACGTAAGTTCTGTGGCGATATCGGCGTGCTCGGTGATCTCGGAATGCATGCGGCACACATCCCATTACGTTTGGGTTATAAGCCAACAAAGGTTTTTGCAATTCTTGATGACATCGTCACACATCGTGAAAACGCTGCAGGTGAGCAGGTGCCTTGCGATACTTTCGATAATGCAGTGCTTGCTATGCGTGCGGCAAATCCCGGCAACGACCGCGAGTTCCCAATGTTCTGGGAGATGAAGCGAATCGCTCCAGGTGAAAGCAACACATTCTTATTTAGCGCAATCGGAATGACCGGGGGAGTTCGCTTTAGTACCAAGAACCCAGCGGTTTATCACACCTTTGCACTTCGCAACGGAGAACAAGTCTGGTCTGAGATCCAACCTGGACATGTAACAAACTGGCCAGTGATTACAGGTCATATCTTCGAATTTGGTTTCCCTGATGCGCTCTTGCAGATGTGGGCTGCTTACTTTGCAGAACGCGAAGGAAAGTTGGGCGATAAGTTTGCCTGCGCATCTGTCTCGGAAGTTGTTGATTCACATCGCGCATTTGATGCAGCGATGAAGTCTCACGCATCACGTGCGGAAGTTGCTCTCTAAATATGTCTGATTTTTCTAAAACTAAGATCGCCGTAATTGGCAGCACCATGATGGATCTAACTGTCTATGCCGATGTACTTCCGGCTGCTGGTGAAACTCGCTTTGGAGATAGCTTCACAACTGGGTTCGGCGGAAAAGGCGCGAATCAAGCGGTAATGGCTGCTCGCACTGGTGCGAAAGTCACAATGATCACCGGCATCGGAAGCGATGGATTTGGCGATGAAAGCTTGGCGAATTTCAAGAACTGCGGAATGGATACAACTTCGGTCTTAAGACTTCCAACACACACCGGAGTCGCGCATATTTGGGTAGATGGCCAAGGCCAGAACCGTATTTCAATTGTTCCAGGTGCGAATTTTGCACTCACACCTCAAGATGCGATTGATCAAGTTTCCAAATTAAAAGATGTCAGCGTGCTGATTGCACAATGCGAGATCCCACAGGAAGTTACCCTGGCGGCATTTCGTACTGCGCAAGAACTCGGCATAACAACGATTCTCAACCCTGCTCCATATCAACCGCTGACTGATGATTTACTTGAGTTAACTGATTGGTTAATTCCAAACGAAATCGAATTTGCAGAACTAGATAAAACGCATCGCGCGCCAGATTCTGATGAAGTTATTGCTTCACTTCGCAGCAGTGGCCGAACAATTGTCACTTTGGGAAGTGATGGTGCAGCGTTGGTAACTGCTGATGGAAGCGTTAAACGATTTGCGGCAAAGAAAGTTTCTGCAACTGATACCACTGGCGCAGGGGATTGTTTTATCGGCGCATTTGCGGCAGCCCTGGCATCGGGTGCAACAGAAGAGTCAGCGGTGCAATTTGGAATCGATTGCGCAACTAAAAGCGTTATGCGTAAAGGCGCTCAATCTTCTTATCCGAAGATCGAAGAGATTGATTTCAGCCTGATCGCAAGATAACGCTGCTGTATGGCACAGCATCGCCAGTATGAATTATGCCAAGGGCTTGACCGACTTTTACCTTGAACTCCTCATGAGGAATTACAGTCGTAGTTAAACCACCGTGGTGAGATTTATATTCGGCAACGGTTGCCGCATCTACTTTGGCTTCAAACTCAGCTGCTAGATACATTCCAGTTAAATCTAAGTGCGGCAAGATCGCATCCAATACCTGCGAGACAGTTGGCGTACCCATAACAAGAGCAAGGTCGATGGTTTCTACGCCTGGATAAGTTGGAAATGGGCCATCAACGATCGCGATCGTATTTACATGGCGAAAGCGCGCTAGAAGCGAGGCAAGATCTCCGTTGATGATTCCATTTTTTATCATGAAATTATGATTCCCTAGTATTGCGTTAACTTCAAGCGCTAAACTTGAAAAATGCCGGAGCAATTAGCGAACCAACAAGCAGCTTTAGCCAGAATTGAAAGATTTCTATCGGGTTCCAACGAGCGAGTTCTAATCGGAATTATCGGCAAGCCAGGGGCTGGCAAATCAACCCTCTCAAAGTTTCTGATGAGCAAACTTCCAAAACAGTTCGTCACCGTTGTTCCGATGGATGGTTATCACCTCAGTAATAAAGTGTTGAAAGATCTCAAGCGCGCAGATCGCAAAGGAGCCCCAGATACCTTCGACGTCGCTGGTTTTGCTTCACTAGTAAAGCGCATCCGATCAGAGCAGACACAGAACATTTACTATCCAATTTTTGATCGAGCGATTGAAGAATCTATTGCTGCGCAAGGAGTAGTTACTTCAGATACGCGCGTCGTGATCATCGAAGGCAATTACCTGCTTCACGATGCCGGTGGCTGGGAAGATGTTAAAGATCTATTGGACGAAAGTTGGATGGTCGATGTCGATGACGATAAG
>JAXITH010000163.1:0-2803 GCA_034680185.1 Candidatus Planktophila sp. | reverse complement strand
TAGATGCCATAAAAGCATTTATGGCTCAGTAACTTTTCTAAATAATATGAAATCAATAATTGTCGATGACCCACGGGGTCTGTTCTCGCCCGAGACTGTAACTTGGAAAATACATTCTGATCCTGCGATGGCAGTTGGTGGAATTCGTGCACTACTTCAGCAAGCGCTACATCCAGATGCCATGGATGGCGTAGCTAAGAACTCTAACTTCCGCGAAGATGCTTGGGGCCGCTTGCAACGCACTGGTGATTACGTTTCAACAATCACATTTGGGGAAGGCGCAAAGGCGCACGCACTCGCGGCTCGAGTTCGCAAAATCCACACTTCACTTGGGTTAGGTGACCCATATCTTCTTTTATGGGTACATATCTCAATGGTGGATTCATTCTTAGATATTGCTCGCCGCTCAGGTCTGGCGCTAACCGACAGCGAGGCTGATCAGTACATATCTGAGATGGTTTTATTTGCAGAGTTGGTTGGGGTTCCTAAATCTGAAATCCCTTCAAACTATTCACAGATGCAGAGCTACTTTAAAGATATTTCTCCGGAGCTAAGCGCATCTGATGATGCCAAGCGCGCTGCACTCTTCTTAACAATTCCACCAATGCCAACTGCAGTTCGTTTTGCAACACCTGCCGCACCTGCCTGGGCATCTCTTGCACTCCTTGCGGCAAGTTCGCTTCCACAGTGGGCGCGCAAACTTTATGGAACGCCACAGATTCCGGGCCAAAATTTAATTACTGACATTTCGCTGAAGGCGGTTAGATCAACGTTAGGCGTTATTCCTGATGCGCTACTTGCTCCGCCAATTTATAAAGAGGCAGTTATTCGATGGAAAATGGCGGCCGCCTAATGAAAATTATTGGGATCGCAAACGCTGCTGGTGGAGTCGGCAAAAGCACCCTTGCTCACGCTCTTGCCGTGTCCTTTACCGAATTCGGTAAAAAAACTTTACTGATCGATCTAGATCCGGCAGGCGCCTTAACCTTTCGCCTCGGATTTGAGAACCCACGAATCTCAATTACCGATTTCCTAAACGGTACCGGTTTGAATGATTCCAATGTTGCTACAACTGATGAGAGATTTGATTTCATTCCTGCTGACGCACGTTTAACGGCAATTTTCCCGGAAGACTCTTTGGCTAAAGTGATCTCTAGCCTTCCCAAGAGCTATGACTTGGTAATTCTGGATCTTCCATCTTCGCTTTCTCAGCCACTAGCGCTGGCACTTTCGGTATCTGATCTAATCCTGGTCCCAGTTAAAAACAACGTGCATTCACTTAGGGGATATCAACAGATCAAATCTGTCGTTACCAAACAGCTACTCAAGGCAGTTGCTGTTGGCGAAAACAATTTCCTTTCAGCACAAGAGCTCCTTGATGAATCAATTATGGATTCGCAAGAGGCAGAAGGCGCATCAACCACCAAAGTTTCAATTCTGACTCATGCAAAGACGAGTGAGTGCGCACAAAGTTACAGAAGTGCGGCTTATTCGATACTTGAGCTGCTGGAACTAGAGTAAAGAGTTAAGAAGAGAATTTCTTAGTGCGTGTTCGAACGCGCGGGGTGCGATCTTCGCTCTTACTTCTAACAGGCTCTGACTTCTCTTTACTCTTAACTGGTTCAGACTTAACAGGCTTGGCCTTAGTAACTCGTCCATTTGATCCGGCAGGGATATTTAACATCTCATAGAGATGCTCAGATGAAGAGTAAGTCTCTTCTGGCTCACCAAGTCCGAGAGTCAAAGCGGTATCGATCATCTTCCAGCGAGCTAGTTCGTCCCAATCAACAAAAGTTACTGAGATTCCCTCAGCGCCAGCGCGAGCGGTACGGCCAATACGGTGAACGTAGGTCTTTTCATCTTCTGGGCATTGGTAGTTAATTACGTGAGTAATTCCATCGATATCGATTCCGCGTGCGGCAACATCGGTTGCGACCAATACATCTGATTTTCCAGCTTTAAAATCATTAAGCGCCTTCTCGCGCGCGCTCTGTCCAAGATCTCCATGGATGGATGCAGCACGGAAACCGCGTTCAAGTAGGTCATCAGAAGTTTTCTGACAAGTGCGCTTGGTGCGACAGAAGACAATGGTTGGGCCGCGGCCATCTGCTTGAAGAATTCGCGCCAACATTTCGATTTTATCGAGAGCGTGCGCACGTAAAACATATTGCTTAATGCGAGATACAACCGCACCTTCATCTTCATTATCTTGAGTACGAATATGAATTGGCTGGTTCATGAAGCGGCGGGCTAGCGCAATGATGTCTCCAGGCATAGTTGCCGAGAAAAGCATGGTTTGTGCGCGGTTTGGTGTGCTTGTAAATATCTTTTCAACATCTGGCAAGAATCCAAGATCGAGCATTTCGTCAGCTTCATCTAATACAACGCGAGAGACTTCCTTTAACTTCAATTGTCCCTGGCGATACAGATCTAGAAGACGACCAGGCGTACCGACAACGATCTCTATACCTTTTTCAAGCGCTTCGATCTGTGGCTCAAATGCCCGACCGCCGTAAACGGCCAAGGTGCGAATGCCACGATTTCCAGTTAACTCTTCAATATCTTTTGTTACCTGAACACAAAGTTCGCGGGTTGGAACAACAACCAAAACTTGAGGAAGCCCTTTGGCAACGAGCGCATCCCACTCTTTATCAAGCGGAGCAATTACTCGTTCAATTACCGGAATTCCAAATGCCAGAGTTTTTCCAGTTCCTGTCTTTGCCTGTCCAATTACGTCACCATCGCCTAGGGCGATTGGTAGAACCATTTCTTGAATTGGGAATGGAGATTTAAATCCATGTTC
>JAXITH010000162.1:0-2804 GCA_034680185.1 Candidatus Planktophila sp. | reverse complement strand
TTGGCGCTTCAACTGCACCGAGTGAATTAACGGTGTCTAGACAGATACCAACCCAATCCGACCCGACTTGATCAATAATCTCGTTAAATTCGGCGCAAGTAAGGCGATCGTGATTTTCGACCGCAAGTTTTATACCGGCTTTCTTAAATTTACTTTCAAAAGGTTTAAGCAGATCAACGATTTCAGGAATTGTTGGTTCGTGACCTTTGCTATCAATTACCACTCGTAAAATTGGCGACGAAAGTATTTGCGCGATACTTAAAAATTTTTCCAGGTTTTCACTCTTAATTCCGCGCGTTCCAACTTCTAGGGCTATTCCATAGCTATCTGCCTGCGCCTTTAAGCCAGTTAATTCAGCCTCGGATAAGCCACCAATCGGCAAGTTATCGGCTATTTGCAGGACATCAGCCTGTAATTCATGAGCGCGCTCAAGAAGTTCAAGTGCGGTCATTGCAACTGGATGATCAGATTCAATTCCGCCAATTGCCCAGGGAAAGGTGAAGCTGGAAATACCGAGCTTCATCTACTTATTTATCTCCGCCGGTTATTTGCTTAACGCTGGCTAGTACATTCTCGGGCTTAAAGATGGCATCCCAATCATCACGGAAGAGCGAACCTTGTGCGTTTTTGAGCGCCATGAGTGCGCCGTCAGATAACTTCCAGTTAAGTTCTTCAAAGAGCAAGGCGATACTGATCTGCAAATGTCCCATGCAGAAATCTTTCGCAGCTGCTTCAGGAACACCCAGATCGATAACTTTTTGTAAACCTTGTGTAATTACTTCAACGCAACCATTAATTAGAGTCTCGCTAAGAGCTGGCTCAAGTAGCGCCATCTGTTGAACGGTAATTCTGTGGCTAGCGCTAATGGGTGCAAACATTTCAGTTGCAATAGTTTCGACGAGATCTGCTTCTTCTTCAGTTCCCCAAGCGATGGCAAAGACCAAAGCTTGTGTTGCAAGTCCGCCACCCCAGTAATCGCGACGCGCAGCAGGATCTGTTTCGCCGAGCAAACTAAAGACAGGTGGGTGAGTTGGATGACAAACAAAGCAAGAAATATCTGCGCGATGTTTCACGCGATCGGCAGCGATAGCCGCCGGATCAAGGAAGAGAATCTTTGTACCAGGATCTAACTTCGGAACAACTTCATCAGAAATTTGGCGAACCAACGCATCGGGAGTTGTAAAGATAACTACATCTGTTCCCTTGAGCGCTTCATCTAATTCCATAACTGTATTTCCGGCTTCGCGAATTCGCGCTTGTCCGGCCTCTGACTTTTCCACGAAGCGCAGCTCATACTTTTTTGTATCTAGGAGTGGCTTGGTAACTCGATTACCCATTTTGCCGCCGGCGCCTAAGATCGTAATTACAGTCATGAAAACTCCTAAGGGTTTGTAACAGTTAACTTTTTCAACTCTAGCAGCAGCGATAACCCCTGCGGTAGGCTCTCCGAGTGCCAGATTTAATAAGAGATTTAACTAATAAATATGTAATCGGAGTTGATTACGGAACCCTTTCTGGACGCGCTTTATTAGTGCGCGTTTCTGATGGAACTGAGATCGCCACTGCGGTTTACGAATACCCGCATGCAGTTGTTGAAGAGAAGCTTCCAACTTCTGGCGCCAAGCTTCCGCCTGATTGGGCGCTACAAGTTCCTTCGGATTATGTAGATGTTTTGAAAGTTACCGTTCCTGCTGTTCTTAAAGAATCTGGTATCGACCCTAAATCTGTCATTGGGATAACCACAGACTTCACCGCTTGCACTGTGTTGCCAGTAAAGAACGATGGAACACCACTTTGCGAATTACCAGAATTTTCGAAGAACCCACATGCCTTCGTTAAATTGTGGAAGCATCATTCAGCTCAGCCACATGCAGATCGCATCAACGATCTTGCTCATTCACGTAAAGAACCTTGGATCTCACGCTACGGCGGAAAAATTTCCTCTGAATGGGAGTTCGCCAAAGCGCTACAACTTTTAGAAGAAGCTCCAGAAATTTATCAAGCAATGGATAAATGGGTAGAAGCAGCCGACTGGATCATCTGGCAACTCTGCGGAAAATATGTCCGCAATATCTGTACCGCTGGATATAAAGGGATTTACCAAGATGGAAAGTATCCAACGAAGGAATATTTAGCAGCGCTAAATCCAAAGTTTGAAAACTTTATCGGCGAAAAGCTCGAACACGAGATCGGTGCGCTGGGCGCATCTGCTGGAACGTTAACCGCAGAAGCTGCAAAGTGGACCGGTCTACCTGAAGGAATTGCGGTCGCCGTAGGAAATGTTGATGCGCATGTCACTTCAGCTGCAGCTAATGCGGTAAATCCAGGTCAGATGGTTGCGATCATGGGAACTTCAACTTGCCACGTGATGGTCTCTGAAAAATTTGCTGAAGTTCCTGGCATGTGTGGTGTTGTCGATGGCGGAATCATCGATGGCGCACTTGGTTACGAAGCAGGCCAATCAGGTGTCGGCGATATCTTCGGATGGTTTGCCAATAACTACGCTCCCGCTGAATACACAGCCGCGGCTACAGCAAAAGGCGTAGATATACATACCTATCTTTCTGAATTAGCCAGCGCTCAACCCGTTGGCGCGCATGGATTAGTCGCCCTTGATTGGCAGAGCGGTAACCGTTCTACGCTCGTCGATCACCAACTATCTGGCTTGATCATGGGGCTAACGCTTTCAACGAAGCCAGAAGAAATTTATCGCGCCATCGTTGAATCAACTGCATACGGTGCGCGCAAAATTGTGCAGACCTTTAACGAGTCGGGTGTGCCGGTTAAGGAATTTATCGCAGCCG
>JAXITH010000161.1:0-2832 GCA_034680185.1 Candidatus Planktophila sp. | reverse complement strand
TATCTCTGGCAAGAGCCGCAGGGTCACAAGCTACGTAAACAATCGCCCGAGGTTTTAACGAAACCATCGATGTAACCACGTTCTTACCGGCGCCTTCACGTGGCGGATCAAGAACAATCACATCAGCTTTGGCGAACCGCGGAAGTATCTTTTCTACATCGCCGGTGTGGACTCCTACATTTGAAAAGTTAGCAAAATTTCGCAGCGCATCGCCAGTCGCCGATTTACTTCCTTCAACCAGATCGATTCTTCCGCTTTCGCCAATAAGTCCTAAGACCTGCGAGGTAAATAGCCCAACTCCGCCATATAAATCAAGCAAGTGATCCCCGCTTTTAGCTTGAGCAAAGTTCAAAACTACATCTGTTAAAACTCGTGGCGCTTCCTTGTGGCTCTGCCAGAAGGACCGCTGCGAAACTTCTAATGGGAAATCGTTAACTTTGTAAGTTGCTACATCTGGACCTTCCGAAGTTCGCACCGGTGAATCTTCGCGCAGGTATCCGGTTGCAATTGTGCGTTCGGCAGTTGAAGAGAATGAGACTTCTACTTGGAGATCACCTTTCCATTTACGATTACTTAGCTCTTGATAATTAATCTCCGGTTGCAAAATTCGGCAATCAGAGACCGGTACTACCTTGTTGCTCCGCGCCTGTCGAAATCCGAGCGAACCATCCCGGGTTGTAACCGCGCTGAAACGGGTTCGATAACCAAGTGGACCGGCAACTTCTTCAACATCAACGCGAAGTTCCTTCTTGGCGATCCGGGCAAATTGTTCGGTAATTACATCGCTCTTTAACTCTCTCTGCCGAGGCAACGAAATATGTTGGAAGTCGCAACCACCGCAACCGCTGCGGTGTGCGAACTGACAAGGAGCGCTGACACGATCGCTAGATGCCTGAATCACCTGCACAACATCTGCGCGGTTAAATGAAGATCCAGTACTTGTGATCTCAATTTCTACTTCTTCTCCGGGTATCGCATGGCGTACAAAGATCACCGCTCCCAAGTGACGTGCGATGAAATGGCCGCCGTGGGCGATCTTTTCTATTGTGACTACAAAGCGCTGACCGACAGATAGTTCGGCTTTTCGTTCCGTTTTTTCGATTCGAGCATCATCTATCGCCATACACCCAAGCCTAAGGGTGGTAAGTTAAACCTTATGCACGTCGTGATCATGGGATGCGGTCGAGTTGGTTCCTCTTTGGCTACCGAACTCGAATCTGCCGGCCATTCAGTTGCCATAATCGATCAATCTCGCGAAGCTTTCCGTCGTCTGGGACCTGATTTCAAAGGTCGCACCGTTGCAGGTGTCGGCTTTGATCGCGATACCTTGCTTGAGGCCGGAATTGAAACTGCCGATGCATTCGCTGCAGTGAGCAATGGTGATAACTCAAATATTTTGGCGGCGCGTGTAGCTCGCGAAACTTATGGCGTAGCTAATGTGGTTGCTCGTATCTACGACCCAGGCCGAGCCGAGATTTACCAGCGGTTAGGAATTCCTACCGTTGCCACTGTTATCTGGGCAACCGATCAAATTCTGCGTCGCCTAGTTCCAGAAGGCTCACGTTCTGAATGGCGCGATGCCAGCGGAACAATTCAACTTTGCGAAATGCATCCTCATAAAGATTGGTTTGGTCGTCCGATCTCTGAAATCGAATTAGCAATCGATGCGCGCGTTGCATTTCTAACTCGCCTCGCGGAAGGCTTGATTCCTGATGAGCACACCGTCTTACAAGAAGGCGATCTGATGCACGTAACTGTGCGCGCTGAAGATATCGCCGCAGTCGAAGCGATTTTAGCTCGCTCACCGGAGGACCACTCATGAGAATTGCTATCGCCGGAGCCGGAAATGTAGGACGCGCTATCGCCCGCGAACTCCTTGATAATGGCCACCAAGTGCTTTTGATCGACCGCGATCCCAAGGCGTTAAAGATGGAATCAGTACCAGATGCTGAATGGTTGATGGCCGATGCCTGTGAAATTACTTCACTCGATAAGGCAGTTCTAAACAATTGCCAGGTGCTAGTTGCAGCTACCGGCGATGACAAGGTAAATCTCGTCGCTTCGCTTTTGGCAAAGACCGAATACGGAGTGCCACGCGTTGTAGCCCGCATTAACCATCCAAAGAACGAGTGGCTCTTTGATTCATCATGGGGCGTAGACGTTGCGGTATCAACGCCACGAATAATTTCAGCCCTCGTTGAAGAAGCGGTCAGCGTTGGCGACGTAGTTCGTTTATTCTCTTTCCGAAAAGGACAAGCGAATTTAGTTGAACTAACTCTTCCTGATTCTTCTATGTGTATCGGCAAGACGGTTGAAGAGATCACCCTTCCAGATGATGCTTCTCTTGCCGCAATCGTTCGCGATGGACGAGTTATCACTCCGACACCAACTGATGTATTTAGCGCTGGAGATGAACTTCTCTTTGTTGCTTCAGCAACTGCTGAAGGTTTGATCAAATCTTGCTTTATTGATCAGTAATTACTTAGCTTTCAACTTTCGTTGTTGGAACCGCTCTTAAAATCATCCAGGAGCCATATGCGGTTGCTAGAAATAACGGATAACCCATTGCCAGATTTACAGTGCCAAGTAGATTTACATTCCCGCTTCGATAAATCGGGTACTGAACAGCTATGCGCGTAAAGAACATGCCCACCCAGAGCCAGCTAGCACGCTTGTAGGCGCGGGCGCGGGTTGGATCTTTACGCCAGTGCAAGTTCTCTCCGAGGATCGGCCCAAGAAGCAGTCCAAGGATCGGCCAACCAGCTAAGTTGGCAATTAAATAAACGCTGCCATAACCCAAGTTGGTCAATAACTTTGGAACATATAAATCGC